>CAZPBV010000136.1:0-8907 GCA_964584675.1 uncultured Bdellovibrionales bacterium | reverse complement strand
AGCACTATCGGGATCCACGTCCCCGAGCCGAGCATGAAGGACCTCGTTATCCAAACGCTCCAGACGGCGGCGCGTCTCGGCGCTCGCCGGGGGCAAGGAACATAACCCGTGCAAAAACGCCGTAAGATAGAGGGTACTTCCCCCCGCCAAAATCGGCTGTTTACCTCGTCCGATAATATCCCGGCATACCCCCGCAGACAAATCAAGATAACGCGCGGCATTTAAGGACTCCGCCGGACTCACGATATCCA
This sequence comes from uncultured Bdellovibrionales bacterium, assembly GCA_964584675.1. Lineage (GTDB taxonomy): Bacteria > Bdellovibrionota_C > UBA2361 > UBA2361 > JBGSMV01 > CAZPBV01. Next base: position 8,656 of record CAZPBV010000136.1, on the reverse strand, counting down.
GCAGATGATGCGTGACTCCGCACTGCTCTGGTCCGAGCATCTTGGCGCTTCCGATGTTCGCCTCGCGATATACCTGGACAGAATCAACATTGACTATCTCTCCTCCAAGCTCCTTTGCCAGGGAGACGGCCAAGGGCGATTTTCCGCTCCCCGTCGGTCCTGAAACCACGAGGTGGGTCTCATTTGAAGATTCCGGAAGTATATCAGTCGATACGTCCAAACCACTTCTCAAAGTCAGTTCTCTTAAACCCTACAATGATTGGCCTTCCATGGGGGCAGGCCGCACTGAATTCTGCTTCATCCAGGCATCGAAATAGTTCGTAAACTTCCTCAGTGCTCAGGCTCTTACCTGAACGAATGCTCGCATGACACGCCATGCGGGCAGCAAGGCTGTCAAGGTGGACATCAATGGCATGGTCGAGAGGTCGAACGCCCGGCTCCTCATGGTCGGAAACGAGGTCACGAAAGAGGACTTCCAGCCGTGAAACATCAAACAGACTTGGCGCCTCGAAAACTTCAATCGTAAAGTCGTCTACAATGTTAGCTCTAAATCCAATTCGAGAAAGTTCCTCCATATACGGCCCAATTCTCAAGCCTCCTCCTCTCCCCAGGGTGATTCGCTCGGGCCGCAAAAATATTTGGGCAGGAAACTTTCCGTCGGAAACCCCGCTTCTGAGGCGATGACGAATAAGATTAAAGTGGTAACGTTCGTGAGCGGCGTGCATATCCACACAGTAGAATCCTCCCGGTCCAACGCATAACAGGTAGCAATCAAAAACCTGTCCCAGGTACTTGAGTTCGGAAAATTGAATTGCCCGTTCCTGTAAGAGAGACCTGGAAAAAACGTTAAGACCGAACACTGCGCTCTCAGCATGGTTCTCCGTAGACCCCTCTTGTGGCGACACCTGATGCGCAAGCGCCAGGGACCCTTGGGTTTCCATATTCGCTTGAGCCGGCGGCAACCTACGGTAAGCGAGCCCGCCAATAGAATCCGTCGTCATCGCACCCATCGACACTCCGCCCGAAAAATCCTTGAGTGCATGGTGCACCGCCTCGTAGACCGCCTTAAAGACAGCCCCGGATGACTGAAAACGAACTTCACTTTTTTGGGGATGGACATTGACGTCAACAAACTCGAGGGGCGTTGTTATGTGCAGAGCTCCGACGGGAAACTCGCGAGGCTTCAGTGTCCCTCCAAACGCATCGCGCACAGCTCTGGCAACAGCCTTGTCGGTGACCAGGCGTCTGTTCACAAACAAACTGAGCCCCCCGGCCTCCGACTCCGCATGTGCCGGATGAAGCAGTAAGCCCTCCACTAGCATGTCCCCCGCGCGGTAGTTTACCCGCACCTGCGATCCTCGAAAGGCACGCGCTGCTCGTTCAACGAAGCTTTCACAGGGCGGTAGCAGCAGCGCTTCTTTGCCGTTAACAATGAGCTGATATCGAATATGAGGAAATATGAGACTGGATTGAGAAAGCCAAAGCTTAACTCGGCCCTCCTCGTATCGCGGAGAGCGCAAAAATTTTCTGCGGGCCGGCGTATTAAAGAAGAGCCGGGCAACTTCTATGTCGGTTCCGTCGGAGCATGCGCACGATTTCCCCTCCGACATCTGTCCCCCATAAACTGAGACCTCCGTACCAAGCGCGTCCGCGCGAACTTTCGTCCTCATCCGCACCTGCGAAACGGCTGCGATTGACGGAAGGGCTTCTCCACGAAAGCCAAGAGATCCGATCGCGTGCAAGTCGCGCGCTGTTGAAACTTTTGAAGTTGCATGGCGTCGAAAGCACAATAGTGCGTCTTCCGCGCCCATTCCCGTTCCATTATCGGCCACTCGTATGCGGTCTATGCCGCCATCATCCAGCCAAATGCGGATATCGGTGGCTTGCGCATCCACCGCGTTATCGACCAACTCTCGAACCACCGAGGTGGGCCGTTCGACAACCTCTCCTGCGGCAATTTGGTTGGCAAGCTGATCGGAAAGTACATGAATAATCATAGTTATCCGAGGACCGGCTTAATACGAACTTGCCTCTCTCTCCCATGTAACCCGCCCAGTCGGACAACCAGCACAACCTCAGAACCCGAGGGAATACGCTGAATCAATTCCTCAACATCCTCCTTCGAGCGAACGGCCTTGCCGTTGACACTCAAAATAAGATCGGCGCGATCGAAGTCCCGAATATACCCACGAACAAAAGCGCTATCCACTTCCCGCTCGAGCGGCTGAATGCCGGCAGACTCCGCTGGTCCTCCCGACAACACACGGCGGACCATAGGTCCCTGATTGGTGTCAACCAGCACCCAGCCAATTTTCGGGCGCAGAACCTTGCCGGTTGCAATGAGTTCAGGCAGGACCTTTTTTAAGGCATTGATAGGGACGGCGAATCCAATACCGGCCGAATCGCCAGACTGCGAAAGAATGGCTGTGTTAATCCCGATGAGTCTTCCGGCAGTATCAAGCAGGGGACCGCCCGAGTTTCCAGGATTGATTGCTGCATCGGTCTGTATAAGCTCCCGCATCAGAGTGCCCCCCTCCCTGCCTGTCTTCACCGTTCGGTTGAGCGAAGAAATAATTCCCGTCGTCAAAGTCCTATCCAAGCCAAAGGGATTCCCGATAGCGAGCACACGCTGACCAACGTCCAGAGTTGAGGAATCTCCAAAGGGGATGCTTACCAAATTGCCAGGGGGGCTATGAAGCTGCAACACCGCTACGTCGTACTCCTGGTCAAACCCCAATAGCCGCGCCTTATAGTTCTGCCCGTCAGCCATGGTAATCTCGATCTTTTGCGCGTCTTGAATAACGTGCAGGTTAGTCAAAATAATTCCCTTTTTTGCATCAACAATGATCCCAGACCCTGACCCTTCGCGACTTTGAACAGACGGAAAAAGGTCGAATGGATCAACGCTCATTGAGATGGTAGTGATAAAAACGACCCCATCCTTGGCTTGCTTATAAACTGATATTATTTGATTTTCATCGCCGGTGCGCGGCGCGATACTGTTCGCCTTGGACGACAAATCTCCCCCGGGGCCTTGCGCTTCGGCATCAGAGGAAAGAGACCCAAGAGTCAACGACCCGATCAACGAGGGCTCGACCGAAGCAGACCCTACTAATGGAGACGCAACTGATAGGGATAAAGACTGATTCGAGTATTCTCCTTGCCTCGACGGGCTATCTCGTAGAATTGTCCAGGTTGCCGCGAGGACACCAAAGAGAGCTCCCCACAAAAAAAAGTTCCTCTTCATCCGCAGATACCTACCCCTATCATAGTGCATACTATAAAACACGCCGTCGTCATCCTTCAACTTCCATGCCGAACCGATCAGGACGCCTGTCGCCCACTCTGCTTCTTGCGCTCCGCCCTGCCGCCGCCCATCGGCGCGACACGTTCAACCTTAATAACTCCGGGAACCATCTCCATTGCGCGGCGAATGCGATCCAACTGCTGAGCATCCGAAATAGTTAACTCGAACGAGTTTATGGCCTTGCCTAACTCCGTGGTCTTTATTTGAGCGTTGGCGATATTAGCCCCTTGCTCGGTGATAGCGCGAGTCAAATTCGCCAGTAGGCCGATCTGGTCTTGCGAGTGCACAGTTACCCTGACCTGTCGCGGGGCTCGTGCGTGCGTATCCCACCCAACATCAACCCGGCGCAGGGGATCGCTTTGAAGAGCCTGCGGGCAATCGGCTTGGTGAACCACAACTCCGCGTCCGCGGGTAATAAACCCCACGATCCGGTCGCCAGGTAGAGGCTCACAACATTTCGCGAATCGCACCAAAATGTCGTCAAACCCGCTGACGGTTATACCGACCTTCTCGCGTGAAGCATGGGCAGCGCGCTGAAAAATGCGCTCCAAAGGCGAACTCGGTTTATGAAGCCTTGCCTCTACGTCCACCCCCTCGGGAAGCACCTTCGCTAAAATCTTAGCCGGCCCAATCTTTCCATACCCGACCTCGGCATACAGGTCCCCCTCACTCTTGAGTCCAAATCCCTTAGCCACCTCCAATAGGGTGCCGTTGGACTCAAGCTTCTTCAGGCTCAATTTCACCTTTCGAAGGTCCTTGGTTAAAATATCGGCCCCAATCGCCAGCGACCGCGCGTGCTCTTCCGCTTTAAGAAAGGCGCGAATTCTCTGTTTGGCCTTTGACGTCTGAACGAACCGCAACCAGTCCTTCGCCGGCACATGGTTCTTGTTGGTCAGCACCTCTACTGTGTCGCCATTTCGCAGACGATGACTAAGCGGAACCATAAGCCCATTCACCCGCGCACCGGTCGTTCTATGGCCCACATCGGTGTGGACCGAGTAGGCAAAATCCACCGGCGTAGATCCATAAGGCAATCGAAGCAAGTCTCCCTTCGGAGTAAAGACAAAAACTTCGCCCGGGAATAGCTCACCCTTCACAGATTGCAGGAACTCATCAGGGTTTTTAACGTACTGTTGGGTTTCTACGAGCTCCGTGACCCACTGCAAATTAAATTCCGGCTGGGCCGCGCCATCGCGACCCCCCTCTTTGTAACGCCAATGCGCGGCGATACCCTCCTCGGCAATGCGGTTCATCTCGGGAGTGCGTATTTGAATTTCAACCCGTTTGCCGTCGTGTCCAATCACCGTCGTATGGAGCGATTGGTACATGTTGGGCTTGGGCATGGCGATATAATCCTTAAATCTTCCCGGGACCGGCTTCCATGCCGCATGCAGAATCCCGAGCGTTTCGTAACATGCCCTTACCGTTGGAACGATAACCCGAAAGCCGATGAGGTCATGTACTTCGTCAAAACCAAGGTTATTGCGTTCCATTTTTTGCCAAACCGACGAAAAGTGCTTAATGCGCCCCCTTACCGACGCTGACACTCCCGACTCCTCCAGCTTTCCCATGATTTCTCTCGACATTCTGTCGATATACTCTTCGCGCTCTTTGGCGGTACCCTCAAAGGAATTGCGAATTTGCACAAAAATCTCGGGTCGCAAGTAAAGCAGGCAGAGATCCTCTAGTTCCGACTTGAGCCAATGAATACCAAGCCGGTTCGCCAATGGCGCATAGATCTCCTTGGTCTCCTGAGCCACTCGGCGTTGCTTAGATTCGCTCACGAACTTAAGTGTTCGCATATTGTGCAGCCGGTCACAGAGCTTGATTAGAATCACCCGTATGTCCTTCGCCATCGCGAGCAGCATCTTTCGAAAACTCTCCGCCTGCTTCTCCTCGCGAGAATCAAACTCAATGCGGGTAAGTTTGGAAACGCCCTCCACAATATCAGCAACGTCGCCTCCAAATTCCTTGGCTAAGACATCACGAGTAACGTGACAGTCCTCGATGGTGTCATGGAGCAGCGCCGCGGCTACGCTCGAAGTGTCCAATTTTAGCTCGCAAACGAGCAGGGCGGTTTCAAACAGGTGGGAGAAATATGGTTCGCCGGAAGCGCGAACCTGTCCCTGATGACACTGCTCAGCAAAACGAAACGCGCGTTCGAGGAGGTCAAGGTCTGGGGACGGGTGATATTTTTGGACCGCCGCTGCTAAAAATTCAAAAGGGGGGGTGTTCGCTGGAGAGCTCACAGATCCGACAGGTATGCTGCCTCATTTTGCAGAATTCTATAGCCCGTCCTCGCTGTCGTCTCCAGAAGAGCCCCCCGGTGCATGACTTCCGTTTGAGGAGCCATCACTGCCGCCATGCCCTCCGCCGTTTTGAGAAAAACTAGGTGCTGGGCGAGCTACCGGTACTTCGGTCTCAGACTGGGGCGACTCCTCCGCGTGCGCTGCCTCCTCCGCCGTCATAAAGCGAACCTTTCCATCAGCAATTTCACGAAGAGAAACTACCACCGATTTGTTATCGCGGTGTTCTGTAATGAGAGGTTGCGATCCTTGAAGAAGTTGCTTCGTTCTCTTGGAAGCAAGTTGCACGAGCGCAAAGCGATTATTTTCCTTAACTAAGCAGTCTTCAACGGTAATTCTAGCCATATGAGAATAAACTCTTTCACTAAATTTTCAAAAAAATCTGCGAGATCAAGATGATAGCGGTATCGCTGGAAACTTGCAAGTATTCGATGTTTTATTATCGCCCCGATCTCTCACCGGCCGAAGCGGCCAATTCGGTTAGCGCCAGTAGGCTATGTCGGGGTAAGGTCTTGCGCCAACACATATCCCACCCGGCCATTCTTAGAGCGTATACGCATCCAGTAGCCCTCCTGAGCTTCAACAGTGACGATATCTCCGGGGCGCACCTCCCCCAGGGGCGCTCCGCGAGTCGATGGGGATGGCATTACTTCTGAACGAACGAGAACCGAGAACGATTTTCCTCCCGGAAATGATTCGAATCCGGGCACGGACTTGGCAACTGGCATTCTTTTCCCTCCGGCGGGGGAAGAACCAACGGATTTAGGATCAAAGGGGTCAATCGCCCCCGCTTTTCCGCCCCGATCCCGGTCTCGCTCGGTCGCCGAACTATTACCAACCTCCACCGCTCCAGACGCTGTCGCGTCACGTACCGCCTCGTTCTCGATCGGTCCTGAGGTGTCAACAGAAGCGCCACCTGGACTCGCCACTTGAGGATCGCTGGCGCGGCTCGCACTTGCAGGCCGCGAGGAGGATTCCCCGGAGGAGCGCTCAGCTCGCGGGCGATTAATGTCATAGAAAATAGCGTCAAGCTGACTCAGGCTCCGTGAGCGCTCCGGAGAGTCAAGCACAAGACGGGGACTCTGGTCGAGGTTGTTCAGTCTTATCCTGCCGATCTGAGTGGAAAACAATTCCGCTAGGGTCTCTGAGCCCAACGTTGCCACCGTCAGCAAGGTGAGGCAGACCAGAGATAAGAAAAAGAGTCTCCCGGACATTCGCGAACTGGATGAGACATCGACTTCGGTCTTGTCTCTCGGGGGCAGGTCCGATCGCCCATTAATTTCGCCAGATGGCGAGACCTGCGTTCTCAGGGGATTGACATCATTGCTACGCGAAGGCCCGATACTTGATCGGGGAGCAAGACTCTCGGATCGAGCAAGGAAGGATCCCCCAATCTCGCTATTACCATTCTCCTCGAGCGCGAGACCCAGGTCGCGAAGCAGGCTTGCCGCCAGTGTCGTCACCGAAGCATTGCGTTCGGCCAAAGGAGAGGATTCGAGCCGGTCCGTTACCGAGTCAAGTGGAGCGGCAAGGATCTCTACTGGCACCGCCCCGAGATTCCATTGTGCCTCAATCCACCGAAGACGCACCTCAGACTGCAGCAACTCATCCGAATCGAGTATCGAGTGGTGAAGGGCATACTCGCAGCGGGTCGCCAATCTCCCCCACTCGCCAAGGTTGGCAAGAGCTTCCATTTCGACAGAAGTAGGACTGTCCTTTCGCCCGTCGGAAGCGGACACGGAGGGTTTGGGGCTCGGGCAGTCACCGGGCGCAGTATCGACCGAACCCGGGGCCTCTTGTTCAAGGATCTTGGAAAGCCCCAGGTCAATTTCTGTCGACCTCTTATCCAAGCCTTCCTTAATTTTTGCCATGGAATTTTAAACCCCTTACGTGAACCGACACGATCCCCATCACTTAGATTCAGTATATCTCTTCCTGTTTGCCACGAAAAATTTCCCGGCAAGAGCCCCCGGCCCTTGTGAGAACTGGCGCATTTGAGGTGATGACAAAAAGTAAATATTAACGGATACTTAACCCTAGGCACTGTAATTGCTCAGTAAGCGTGCGTCAGTCTTTCCTCTGAGTCCTCTGTGATGAAATAATTGATGATTTTCTTGCCGCACAGGGCTCACAGGTACGTAATGGTAACTCGATACTCGCCCCATCCTTTTTATTTGTCGCTTTTGGTGCTTGCCGCTTGCTGTTTGTTCTTTTTGGGATGCTCTATCGCCGCACTTCGCGCTCCCAACGATGATGAATCTTTCATCCGCCTCAGTCGCGCCAATGGCCGTCCGATCCAGTTGCGTCTTACTTATCAGCCATTGTCTCCTCGGCTTGGGCATCAATTTGTGCTCCTTCTCTTGCCGTTTGGACGAATTGAGCTGGAACAGCCCGAGAATTTTTTTCTGAAGTATGCGGCCCGTTCTATGGCCATCACCGGATATTCACCCTCGGCAGGCCCCAATCTTCCTCAGCTTCACGTCGAAATAATTGAAGCGTCCCTCACTGCCTACGACCTATTCTTTGTCCGTCGCATCGCTGCACACCTTATGGCACGCGCGACCCTCCTCTCGCGGCAAGGTGAGATCCTATCGGCCGCTGAATGCCGACACGAGGCCGCTTCTTACGAGCCGTTTGCATTTGAACCGGAACTCAGTGCACTCTATGGACGAGCGGCGGAGGAAATGTTTGCGGACCTTTTCGGGCGCTTACACTTCTCGCGCGCTTTTAGGGCAAAATAGAGCTTTCAGACCGATCATGCGAACCGTGCGAGCATTTGTTTTATCAATATTGGAACGCACCTTCCGGGTGGTTAAGATTTCGCCAACATTTACCGAAATTCTTGAGTCCGGCGAGGTGCCGATTATTGTTGCGCCCAGTTCGTCGATCGTGGTTGAGGCATTGATCCATTCGCTGGCAAAAAGAAGCGGCGGGTGGAACATCCTCCCGGCGGATAGATTATCCGTCACGAGCCAGCCGCCCCACAAAAGCGTTGAATGGCTTTCAATCCACGATCACGCGACACTGGAAAGGATTTGGAAAG
>CAZPBV010000135.1:7729-8942 GCA_964584675.1 uncultured Bdellovibrionales bacterium | reverse complement strand
CCAGAATCCCTTCCGTTATCATGCGCTTCATAGCCGCACCGGCTCCCCGAAAAGTGCGAAGCAACAACGAGTAATCAGCGGGCGATGGGTGTTGATTTAAAAAAGCAAGAATTCGCTTTGCAAGGGGACCTCGGGGAATGGCTTGGGGTGAAAGAATGCGCACCGTCCGTTGATACTTGGGGGGCGCGGGCGGAGGAACAGCAACCTGAATAACATTTGCAAGGCTGTCGCAGTAGTAATCCGCAATCCATTGAAAAAATTGCAACTGAGAGGCGCTGAAACTTCGGCGTGTAATTTTTGACGGGGAAATAGGTTTTATTTCAAATGGTAACGATGCTCGATCGGCGGCCACTTCCTTTGACACAACAAAACCGCTGGCCTTCCTCCTTCCAAAGGAAACCTCCACCTCATATCCAACCCCAACGGTTTCCACTAAGTCCGGGGGGAGCTCGTAAGTGAAACGTTGCGCTAACGGGGGTATAACGACGTTTACCAAGGTGTGCATAATGGAGGGACTATAGCAGTCCTCTAAAGAAATGTCCGCGGTTCCTTTTGGTAACCGCAGACTCTCTTCTTGAACACCTGCCCTTTTTCAACGCATCATACCATTGACTATGGGATTATTGGATTTTCTAAAAAGTGAAGAGTCTCTGCTTGCCATTGATATTGGGGCGTCTGCCGTTCGTCTTCTTGAATTTGAGCTGCATGAAGAAAAGCCCCACCTCCTTAATCTTGGCATAGCCCCCATCACGGGCGAAATTTTTACCAATCATATCCTTAGTAAACCGGAACGGGTTGTTGAAGGAATTAACCAGTTGCTCGAGGCGAACGCCATTTCCGATAAGCGGGCTGTTGTGGCGGTTCCTGGTCCGGCCGTTTTTACCAAGCGCATCAAGTTGCCAAAGGCGGATATCGGTGAACTCCGCTCCAATTTGCAGTACGAGGCCGCCAATTTCATACCGCACAGTATCGATGCCGTGAAGCTAGACTTCCACATCGTCGGAGAAGCCGGTAAGGATCAGCTGGATGTGCTGGTAGTGGCGGTCAAAGATGAGATTATCGAGAGTTTTGTTGACTGTCTGGCCATGGCCGGTCTCGAGACAGCTCTCGTTGATGTCGACTATTTTGCCTTGCAGAACATGTTCGAGATTACCCACCCGGAGCTGATCGATAGCACAGTGGCTCTGGTTAATATGGGGGCGCGATATTCTGG
>CAZPBV010000135.1:0-7719 GCA_964584675.1 uncultured Bdellovibrionales bacterium | reverse complement strand
ATTTGCCGCGGCGGGCAAAGTCTCTTTACCGGCGATATTGCGGTTGGGGGGCGCGCACTGACAGAAGAGATAGCAAATCAACTTGGACTCTCTTTTGATGAAGCTGAGCGTCTCAAGATAGTCAAACGTAATTCGCCAAGTGATAGTCTTCAACAGCAAGAACAGGTTCACGCCATTATTGATAAGAATGTTGAATGGGTTGCCGCCGAGTTTAATCGCCAGCTCAGTTTCTTTTGGAATGCGTCGGGAGCTGAAGAGGGAATTGACCATATTTACATTACCGGCGGCAACGCCCTACTTCCGGGGCTCCTCGAGGAACTAAGTGAGAAAACAGGCATTCACTGCGCCTATCTCAACAGCATGAGCGGAATTGATTGGGGTGATAGCTTCGAAGAAGGCTATTTGCATGAGGTTGCCCCTTTTATGGGGATCTCTGTGGGCCTCGGCATTCGTGAAATGGGAGACCGGGTGGTTCCAGATTATGATTAAGATTAACCTCCTTGGAGAAGAGGTAGTTGAGTCTAACAGCGGCATCCTCATCGTGGCCGGTTACGTTGCCTCTCTGGTGGTATTGCTGGGAGTGTTTTTTCTCATGCAGTCCTCGGTTTCGCGGTCAATAGCGGACCTTACGGCTGAAAAGCAGTCTTTAGAGTCGCAGCTGGCCAAGCTTAAAGAGGTTACCAAAGAGGTCCGTTTGCTCGAACAAAAACGCGAAGAGCTGAAAAACAAGCTGACAGTCATAGCGACCCTCAAGCGAAATAAATCTGGTCCGGTGCGAGTCATGAACGATTTGAATGAATTTCTTCCAGATAGGGCGTGGATAGGGGAAATAAGGGAAAAAGATAATCAAATGCGAATTCAAGGCGTTGCATTGGACAATCAGACTGTTTCGACATTTGCCAAGGGGCTGCATTCATCTGATTACTTTCCTTCGGTTGAGTTGGTTGAGACGCGCAATTTGAACTACAAGGGGGTCACGGTGAAAGAATTTATTCTACAAGCGCGTGTGCGGTACCTTGGTAAGATACTGGTAGAGTCTTCCGCGGTGGGCGCACAGTCCGCAACACAGAAAAAGGAAGGATAGTTGGACATATGCATCCCTTTATTGAAAATTTTCTCGAACGGCCGACGAGTCATAAGGCCGGGTTCTGGGCAGGTAGCATCCTTCTGATATCATTTGTCTTTTGGCAGTACTTTTATGGAGCTGCTCTCAAGGAACAAGATGAGCTATCAAATAAGGTTCAATCGCTGACCACGGAAATTGCGACTGAAAAGCGGCTGGCACGGGACTTGGGAAAGTTTAGAGATCAGGTAAAGGAGCTTGATATAAAACTGAATCAGGCTTTGCAGGAACTGCCTGATACCCGTGAAATTCCTGACTTTTTGCGCTCCATTTCAGATCTAGCTCGTGAAGTAGGTTTGGAAGTGCCGCTTTTTAGGCCGCTCCCTGAAGTGCGTAAGGACTTCTATGCGGAAGTTCCCGTTTCCATCACGGTGGAAGGCACCTTTCATCAGGTTGCTACCTTTTTTGATGAAGTGGGGAGACTGCCCCGTATTGTGAATATATCTGGAATTACTGTGCGGGAGCCCAAGATTGGGGAAGATCGCGTGGTGATAAGGGCCGATTGCTCTGCAACGACCTTCCGCTATCTTGACGAAAGTGAGCGTGTTCAGGCAGCTGCCACGGATCCCAAGAAAAGAAAGAGAAAATAACGGCTTTTCTTTTTTTCGATATGCCGCAAACGTTGTTTCTCTAGTAGTCTTTGGCTGCTCATTTCTGAATCTCGCGGAAGCGTTTGGTATTCTTACTGTTTTGACAGATTCGTTATTGACAGGTCCGGTCCCTTTCTCTTAAACGTGGGGAAGCTGACTTTGTCATATAAGATACGCCTGTATTTCTCTCGCGAGTTCTTGTTGCCGAACCGATCGGAGCGAGCGGGCTCGAGGAGATACAAATTAGAGTTTACCCGAGGGGGGTTGTAACTGCATGAAAGATTCCCACACAGAATCGCGTTCATTTCAATTTTTGGTTAATCGCCATTCTTCTTCCAAGCAGTTCAAGAGCTCACTTGGTCAGGCAGTTATGGCGGTGATCGGCGCCTCTCTCGTAATGGGGACTATCGGGGGGTGCGCGCGTGGCACGGGCGCTGGAGCAAATGGTGTGTTTTCCTCTCCGGTCAGTACCGAGGGTCAACCGGCTGCCTCCGAGATGATGGCAGCGCCGCATCCCGAGACTTTTTCCTTGGGGTCTGAGGTAAATTCGCGGATTCTCTTATCCCCGGAGAAGGACGGCGTTGGGATTGAGCTCGTAGACTCGGCTGGCGAAAATCGGGTGAAAATATCATCGTCCGGCGGGGCCCCGCTTCAATACGAGGTTAACAGATTGGAGGCTCCCCCACGTATTGTCGTTGATCTTAAAGGGAAGTCAAATTCGCCGACTAGAATTTTTGACGTAGCAGATAGCGGGCTTATCTCGCAAATTAGAATTGGCTCTCACCCCGATAAGAGCAGGTTGGTTTTAGACTTGGTTCCAGATATCGCGATTGAACACACGGTGTCTGAAGAAGCTCCGGACGGATCGAGCGTTGTTGTGGCGCTCAAAGGTCCGGCTGGTCAGCCGGCTGAGTCGGCAGCTCCATCGCCGGCTTTGCCCGAGGTTAGTGAGCCTGCCATTGAAGGGCAACCGGTTGCAGAAGGGAGTCCCCCGGTGAAAGTTGAGGAGGCGCTCCCGGTTGCCGAGCCTCATGTCGAGCTTGTAGATGAGGAAGATAGTGCCACCTTACAGCCGGTGAGCCTCGATGCCGATAGCAAAGACTCGCCCAATAATGCTGAAATTGCGGAAGTGCCGCGGCTTACAGCTCTTTCTATCGAACCTTTGGGAGTCGGTGATAATGTCGTAATTGCTGAGCTCTCCAGTGCGCGAAGTTTTGCCCTTAAACGCTCCGCTCCCTCCGAGTATGTCCTAAAGATAGAAGGAGTGGGGCTTGCTTCCGATGTTGGAACCACCATTTTAGCTACGCCTGGTTCGGGGGCCATTCGTTCCGTTCGTCCGGTTGTGCAAGGCAATGATGTTCTTCTTAGGATATTTTGCTCACAGAAAGCGAATCTTGAGGCCCGTTCCAATGGGGCAAAGATAGTTGTCGCATCGTCTTTGGGCGGAATTAGTGAAGACCTTCGAGCTCAGGCAAAGCCTGACACTGAGGTTGGCGCCGCCGCTTCTAAACCGGAGGCCGCCGCTGCTCCCGCGGCCGCATCGGAACTTGATGAGGGGGTATCAGCGCTGCTAGAGGAGGCTCCGAAGTATTCGGGAAGGCTCATTTCTCTCGATCTCCAAGACACCGATATCGATAATGCTTTGAGAATTATTGCCGAGGTCTCAAACCTTAACATTATCGCCAGTCAGGATGTAGCCGGAAAGGTCACCCTGCGCTTAGTTGATGTTCCTTGGGATCAGGCTCTTGATGTAATTCTTAAGACCAATGGCCTTGACAAGGTGCAAGAGGGGAATGTTGTTCGCATTGCTCCGATTGAAAAGTTGCGGCTGGAAAGAGAGCAGCTTAAACAATTGGATATGGCTAAAGATGAGCTTGAGCCGCTCCAAGTTAAATACATTCGCATCAGCTACGCTAAGGCTGCTGAGTTAAAGCCGCTGGTAGAAGGCGTGCTATCAGAAAGGGGGTCGGTAGCCTATGATGAGCGCACCAATCAGCTCATCGTTAAGGATATTTTTAAGGGCGTAAAAAATGTGGCGGAGTTGGTCGCTAAACTTGATTTACGCACCCCGCAGGTTTTGCTCGAAACTCAAATTGTAGAGGCGGCTCGCGGAATGCTCAGAGATCTTGGATCTGAGTTTGGCTTTAGCTATATTCAGTCGCCGGAAACCGGTAATGCGACGGGAGTGAATTTTCCCAACGCCGTCAATATTGGCGGGTCGGTTGACGGTATTGGAACCCCAGCAGTGGCATTTCCAGCCGGGGTCAGCGCCGAGGCGGGATCTGCGGTTACCTTCCTTCTTGAAAGTGCTGACGGCACGAAGAGTTTGGGGTTGCGTCTCTCTGCTCTTGAGCAAGAAGGACGCGCCCGAGTGGTCAGTCGGCCCGCGGTGGCGACGACGAATAACAAGCAAGCCACCATTAAGAGCGTTACCAAGATACGAGTTAAGACACCGGACGGCGGGCTATCGGTGGCTACCGGCAGCGGAGCCTCTGCGAGCAGCAGCAGTGCTGTGGCGACTGAACAGATCGAGGTTGGTATCGTTCTCAATGTTACCCCACAGGCCTCCCCTGATTACTTCGTGCTCCTTGATATCGACGCAAAGTCCAGCACCCTGGGTGATCCGGCTCAAGCAGTGGATGGTATCCCTCCGGAAATTGAACGAAGCGCGACTTCCTCGGTGTTGGTATCGAGCGGCCAGACATTCGCCATGGGAGGGATTTATGTTATTCGAGATAACGATGCTGTGAGCGGAGTGCCATTCTTAAAGGATATTCCTTTCTTTGGGTACCTCTTTAGGCGGTCTCTCGTAAATAATTCCGACGAGGAACTATTGTTCTTCATTACCCCGCGCATTATCGAAGGAAGTTTTGATGACGCTGCAATGCGGGTAGCATCATAAGGAATGGTTTAACTGGCAAAACAGGGAAAAGTACTATGCGTAGCCTCACCAAAATAGGAAAGTTGCTCGGTCTTGCGCTGGCTGTTGTGTGTACCCTTTCCGCCTGTGGCGGCGGGTCAAATAATGACCAGGGGGTGTCGTTTACTTTAACGGGGTTTGAAAATTCAGAGGGTACTCCCATTTTTGGGACGGCCGTTGCCCTGAGTAGCGATTTTGAGGCTGGGGGAGGGGGTTCTACGGATGGATTGGAGTCCTCCGGTGTGTTTGCTGTTTACGTTCTTCAGAACAACCTTAATCACGGCATTAGAACTCAGCGCGCGTTCGTCAGTTATCACATCGATGGTTCGTCTGTTCAGCCGCCGGCAACTACGATTCCCATGGGGCTGGTTCTCGGGCCCGAGCCCACGGCTTACGCCAGTAATCCCAGTTCCTTGCCTGCGGGATTTGCCAATATTCCAAACCAGAATAAAGCCAATGGCCCGATTGTCACCCCGGATGTCCTTGAATGGCTCAATTTTAATAAGAGCCAGTTGCCGGATCTGCCCTTTATAATGACGGCCACCACTTATGTAGGTGGAATTACCACTGCTGGAGATTATGTTGAGAGTAATCCAATCGATTTTGTTGTTGAGTTTACTCCTGACAACATTATTTCACCAACAGGGCCTGACACTGGTGGTACGGGCGCTTCTGAGTTGCCTTCTAGTGTTGGATCTGGAACCGGCCTAGAGGGTCAGGTTGATTCAGGGAGTTCGACTGGTGACGGGGTGACGGCAGAGGACGGGAGCACACTATAGCGCCTAGCAATCTTTGAGGGGGAAATCATGCTAACCAATAATCGGCTTAAGAGACTCGGCATTCAAATTGGTTTTATCACTGCGGCGGTTGTTGCAGTTGCTGGTTGCGTGGGCGGCGGTGACACTGACGGCGGTCCGGCCGGCGACCAAGATTTCTCTGACTCTTCTTTTGTTGGCGGGAGTGATAATGTCGGCACTATTACCTTGTCTATTAACAATCAGGACATAAATGTGGCCGACACGACCGGTTTTCACGTTGAAGTGCGTGATGCCTCAGGGCGGCCGGTGTCAAACATGCAAATCGCGTGTGACACGGAGACAGGGGTTGCCTTAATTGAGCCGTCGACCGGGTTTGAGATGACAGACAGTTCTGGAAATATTAGCGGTGTTTTTGGGTGTGCGCTTGAAGGAAGCTATCGGGTTGGGTGCCGAACTGCTGTTGGCGGAAATATGCGCACATTTGAGACCATTCGATGCGCCGGCCCCACCCCTGATGGATTTAGTGGATTTGCGGGAGCGGGGGGTGGAAGCTTAGGTGTTGGAGGTGGTCAGCCGACAGGAGAAAGGCCTGTCGAAGGGAATGTGCGTATTAAGTCGATATCCGCGCTTGATGCTGCAACCAGCACTGCGTCAACTGCCGTTGATGTTGTGAGAGGCACATGCGGAGCTTTTGACCAGAACGGGGATGGGGATACGACCGATACCTGCGATTATGCGGTAGAGCCCTTCGGAGATAGTTATTTCGAGATAAAGGTTCAAAACGATTCTTTTGATACGGTATTCTTCAATAGCTTCAATTATTCTATCCCGTCAGTAGATTCCTTTGGTGGGGTAACTGCCAAAACACTGGCCCTAAGTTCCAGTGGTGAAGTGAAAAGTGGGGAGGAGGCAACCTATACTGGGCTGTTCCTCAATGCTGGCGGTATTACGGTGACGAACGCTTGCTCAGCACTTGGTGTTGGGGAAGGTAAGACATTTGAAGGAACTACCGGCGCTCGGTATGTGGATTCTGATCTCGGGTTTAAGACGGTTACTATTCGCCTTTTTGGTACTACTTCCGATGGACAGGATGTTACTATTACCTCTCAGATAGGCTTAAGTTTTGATAACTTTGATAATTGCGGTGGCTAGGCGCTACTCAGTTCGGGTTGCCGTTTGGAGTCACACCTTAGAGACAGAATATCGCAGGATCCTGGGGATCCTGCGTATGCCGAGCTTGCCCATGAGTTAAGGGGTCAAGGCCGGTTACAGGAGGCGCTGGAAGTCGCTCTTGGAGGAGTTTCAGCTAATCCAGCCTGTCACCTAGGCCGGCTTACTCTGGCGCATATTTTTTTCGATAGGGGCTGGACTGTGCTTGCCGTGCGCGAAGTTCGTCACCTGTGCCAGGAATTGCCGGAGATAAATACCCTTAAAAAATTGTTGACCGCCTTATCGCCTGGGGCCGTAGTTGTTCCAAGCCAGGGCGCCGAAGCTACTGTGGCCGAAACTGATTTCGATTTTGAAGAAATAGATTTGATTGATGAAAATGAGTGACATGCCCAGCCAATAAGGGGGGTTCGGTAGTAATTCTAAACCGTTTGTGGCATGATCCAATATGCTCATGCGCTCAAAGGAAAACAGCATGGATATCAAACAGTTAGAACAGATCATGGCCCTTCTTAAGCAGAACGAGGTAACGGAGTTCGAGCTTGAAGACAATGGAGTCCACATTCGTTTAGCTCGCGCGGTGCCGCGCCAAAAGGCTTCCGTCGTTCATTCGCGGACCGACCTTGAGCCGGCCATTATCGCTACTGAGAGTGCGGTTGAGGCAGGGAGTTCTTCGGCCTCGGGACAAAGAGCTCTCAAGGCCCTTGATACATTTACCAAGGTTGAATCGCCATTGGTGGGCACATTTTATCGAAAGCCGTCTCCAGATGCCGAGCCATTTGTAAAAGAGGGCGATGTCGTTACCAAAGGGGATACTCTTTGCATCGTTGAGGCGATGAAGCTTATGAATGAAATTGAAGCGCCTATTTCTGGCCGTATTGAACGTATTCTCATCTCTGACGGTCACGTGGTTGAGTACGGAGAGGTGCTCTTTCTGATTGATCCAGGCGTTTAATCTGGCTGGTGAGACAGTAATTCTTTAGGGTCTGCCGAATGAAGAATCAGCCGTTTCAGAAAGTGCTCATCGCAAACCGGGGGGAAATTGCCGTACGGGTAATTCGCGCTTGCCATGAGCTTGGGATTCGCACCGTTGCCGTCCATTCTACTGCCGACAAAGACGCGCTGCATGTGAAGCTTGCATCCGAAAGCGTGTGTATTGGG
>CAZPBV010000134.1:0-8962 GCA_964584675.1 uncultured Bdellovibrionales bacterium | reverse complement strand
CGCCGACCTCCTCGGCTTCATCTGCTACCCCAACTCCCCCCGCTACCTCCCCCCCCCCCCCCCCGCCCCCCACCACCCCCCCCCCCCGCCCCCCCGCCCCACCCCCCCCCCCCGGGAGGGTATGTGGCGATTTTTCCGCCCTAGAATGCTCTTTGGGCGCTCTTTGTGCTCGCTTGCGACAGTCTCTCGAGAATAGGCGGGCGTCCTTCGGGGGGATTTGGAACGGAACGCCGATTGAGGTATGGTACGTCAAGGCAAGTAAGCTCTAATTGAAAGGTTATGGCACCACTCTCACACCCACTTGATTTTGAACGTCCGCTCCTTGAGCTGGAGTCGGAGCTCGAAGCGCTGCGCGACCAGATTGCAAGTGGAGACCAGTCCCGACGGGCTGACTACGCCAAGCTTGAGGCGCGTGTCGCAAAGATGAGGCAAGACGTTTTTGGCAAGTTGTCCCCCTATCAGAGGGTTCAGTTGTCTAGGCATTTTGATCGCCCCTTTACCTTGGATTACGTTGCCCACATTTTTTCAGATTTCATTGAGTTTCACGGCGATCGAGCATTTCGAGATGATCCTGCTATTGTGGGGGGCTCCGCGCGCCTCGGTGAAATGCCGGTAATGATTGTGGGGCATCAGCGCGGAAGGACCACCGCCGAGCGCCTGAAGAGAAATTTCGGCATGCCTAATCCGGAGGGATACCGAAAGGCGTTGCGGCTATTTCACATGGCTGAAAAGTTCGGTATGCCCCTCATTACCTTCATCGACACGCAGGGGGCGTATCCTGGACTAGAGGCAGAAGAGCGAGGACAAGCCGAGGCCATCGCTCGAAACCTGTACGAACTGAGCGAGCTTACCATACCCATTATCAGCGTTGTCATAGGTGAGGGTGGCAGCGGCGGGGCTCTTGCCCTTGGTATTTCGGACAGGATTTTGATGCTCGAGAACGCCTGTTACTCGGTGATCACTCCCGAGGGGTGCGCGTCAATTCTCTGGCATGGTAAAGCGGTAGCTGAGGAGCGCAATGAGGCCCCTCTTGAGCAAGCCGCCTTGGCGGCGGAAATGCTTAAGTTAACTGCGCGAGACTTGGAGTCTCTTAAGGTCATTGATGAGGTTATTAGTGAGCCGGTTGGCGGTGCTCACAGTAACCACCGTGAGGCGGCTGAGCTATTGCGTTCTGCGTTAGTGAAACATTTAGAGGTCCTTGCCCGATTAAAGGTTCATGACCTGGTCGAGCAGCGCTACAAGAAGTTCCGCGGCATGGGAGCATTTACAGGTTAGGAAGAAATGCACATAATAGGAAAAATAGACACTCATAGCGAGACAGACCAGAATGGCAAAAGAAGGTATTGAAATGGAAGGGACGGTAAAGGAGTGTTTTCCAAACACCACCTTCCGCGTTGTATGCAATAATGGCCATGAATTATTGGCCTATCTGGCCGGCAAGATGCGACGCTACTACATTCGAGTTCTGCCGGGGGACCAGGTTTTGGTGGAAATTTCTCCCTACGACCTGTCCAAGGGCCGAATCATTAAGCGTATCAGCGAAGCCGGAAAAGGCGGCGGACAAGCTCCTGCGGCTTAACGTCCGTGCTCGCTTAACGTCCGTGCTCGCTTAACGTCCGTGCTCGCTTAACGTCCATGCTCGGCCTTCTCCGCAAGCTCAAAGAGAGTTTCAAAAGTATAAATGCCGCTCGCATGACCGTCGCCCCAACGGGCTCCGAGCGCATATTGGCCGACAGCCCAAATGTTATCCAAGCGAACCTCCTCTTCCGGTGAGCTTTGAACCACCTGGAGAAGAGTTTTCTTGGGTGGAGCGCTGAGTGGTTTATCGTGACGGTGCTCCCCTCGCATCTCGCGGCAGGACGCGCAAGGGCAGGCCCGTCTAAGGCTCGCACTGTCGATCGTCGACTCCCGACCGTCCCGCCAACGAATAAAAACACCTGAGGGGCCAAGACGCCGGATTTCTGAAGGTTGCTTTGACATTATCGCCCTCGGCCAATGTAGCAGTTTATGCAAACCGGGGAAATATGGTCCTAAAATCAATTTGTTACCGCTGGACTCGAAGCAATTCTCCCCTATTGATGGATTAGGGTATGAGACGCGGGGTGTTGTGAGCCAGGGGCACAGCGTAGATAGGAGCTCAAAGCCAATTCTAGAGGTATTGTTGTGACGGCCGAGGCACTGACTATTCAATCCATAGGTAAGTATCAAATACTGGGAATCCTTGGCCGGGGAACCATGGGAATGGTGTACAAGGCCCGAGATCCGGAAATTGAGCGGGTCGTTGCCATTAAGACCCTGCGTCGCGTTCATGCCGGCAGCATACGAGATACCGACGTTGCTCTCGAGAGATTTCGTAACGAAGCGCGGTCCGCCGGGAACTTACGCCACCCCAATATTGTGACAGTCTTTGAGGCCAATCGATCCGACGATATGCCGTATTTGGTGATGGATTTGGTTGAGGGGGAGGGTCTGGATACACTCATTGCGAGGTCCTCGCCTTTAGATCCACGCCAGGCTATCTCCATAGTAGCTCAGGTTGGGGCTGCGCTTGACTACGCACATAGTAAAAACATTCTACATCGCGATATTAAACCTAGTAATGTCGTCATGGACGCGGGCGGCGTTGCCTACGTGCTGGACTTTGGAGTTGCCACGTTAATCGACTCTTGTGGCGCGGGTAGCCCCGCGAGTGGTTCGCCCATTCTTGGCACGCCGGGCTATATGTCTCCCGAGCAAATTTTGAATCAAAAACTCACCGGGAGGTCTGACCTCTTCTCTCTTGCAGTAGTCTCCTTCGAGTGCCTCACGGGTCGGCGCCCATTCGATGGCGATACGTTCAGCAGCGCGGTGGGGGCAATTCTTGGGGGCAAGCCTGTCTCGTTAAGCTCCCTAGTTCCTTCGCTTCCTCTTGCGCTTGAGGCCGAGTTTGAAAGGGCTTTAGCAAAGGACCCTGCCAATCGATTTGCAACGGCTCACGAGATGGTTGCCGCTTTTGGTGCAGCTCTCGGTTTCGAGATTCAAGCGCTATCGTTCGATAGAACAAAGAGCGGAGTAATTCAGGGGCGTAAGCGCGCCTCGTCCGGTTGGCGGAGCCTGCGGCCGGCAAAGGAAACTCGAGGCCGGATTTTACAGCCCAATATTCACCAAAAGCATCGAGCAGGTAAGGGTGCATCTGATGGGCAAACCATGGAAATGCTGGGCAGCCTCTCTCACGCGCGGGGCCACGCACGAGAGCTTAAGCGGTCGACAGAGCGTGGATTGTCGTCAAAAATGCTGAGAGGGCTCACGTTGGGGTTCGCGCTGGCCTCTGTTGCGGTCGGGATAGGGCTTCTTTGGCTGCTTTTTGGGGAGTCGGAAAGCGCACAGCGACCTACTATCGCGGAAAGCGTGAACTCCTCACCTCACTCGGCATTAGAACAAAATACCATACGCGCTTCGCTTCCTTATCAAGTAACTCGCCGAGTGACGGAGATGTCAGAGGATGAACTCCTAAAGACTCTCAGGGATCCGGGTACCAAAGAAGACGTGCTGCTACAATGTTTGGAGTCGGCCCGCGAGCGCCGCCCCTTACGTTTGGTTGAGGCGCTTTTTGTGCCGCTCAGGAACGACTCATACGTTGTGCGTGTCGAGGCAATTAAATTGCTTGCTGAACTTGGAGACCCCCAGGCCGTACCTGAATTGGTCGCAAAGCTGGACGACTATGACCCTGTCGTGCGCGGGTATGCCGCTAAGGCCCTAGGGTCTCTGGGAGATAGGAGAGCACTGGGCTATTTGACCGTGCGTTACCAACGCGAAGAGATAGAAATTGTTAAATCAGCTCTTAAACGAGCGATAGAAAAGATTAATGGCTACCCGCTTCGGGATTGAGATAGCCGGCGTCATAACGGGTTGCAAATCCCTGTAAGAAACGCAATTATCCTTTCTCAACGGGAAAAGTAGAGAAATTGTTGTCTTACGAGCGGAGGGATTCTGTGTATAGAGATATTGTGACGGCCATGTTTCGCTTTCTTTGCGCTATCACCCTAGCTTGTGTTCTGGCTGCCTGTCCGCCACGCAGGCCGGCTGCTCCCGCAAACCTTCCGCCTCCCCGATACCTTACCCATGTGGTCAAATATTCCGGCGAGACTCTCTCCATAATTGCAGGCTGGTACACCGGTCAAGCAAAAAATTGGGAGCTTATCCTCAAGAATAATCCAGGGCTACATCCAAATAAGATTCGGATTGGAGATGAGATTCGAATTCCCATGAGCTTGGTGGTGAAAGAAGCGCCGCTCCCAAAGAATTTTATGGGAGGAGCAAAGGTAACAAAGCAGATAAAGGAGGCCCCTCCTGAGAATGTCGACATGCGCCAACACGAAAATGCCGCAGAGGATCAGTCCGGATTCGCCCCCCTACCGGAGGTTCCTTCTAGCGACGCTGCGCCGAGTGTGGTTGACGAAACACCGCAGCCGGTGCTTTCTCCTGAGGCGGGCTCGCATCAGGAGCCGGATATCCGCGCGGAGAGTGCTGAATTGGGCGATTCGTCATTCGGGGCGGCGACACC
Source organism: uncultured Bdellovibrionales bacterium (assembly GCA_964584675.1). GTDB lineage: Bacteria > Bdellovibrionota_C > UBA2361 > UBA2361 > JBGSMV01 > CAZPBV01. Next base: position 4,419 of record CAZPBV010000134.1, on the reverse strand, counting down.
TTTGCCGCAGCAACACGGCGTGGCCCCTGCCGAGCTGCCAACCGCACCCCCAGCTATGGGCGCACCGCCGTCAGAGAGGACGTCGATTCCGCGCGAACAGATTAAGATTAAGACCCGCGATGAACTCCTTAAAGAACTGCTCGAGGAGTAGGCTTACTTGAGGCTGACCCGATCAAGATGCTGAGCAAATTCAGCTGGCGATTTAAATCCCTCAACTCGCGCGTCAGAGATTTCTGAGCCGCTGGGGTTAAAAAATAGTAGGGATGGTAACCCAACGAGGCTATAATCCTCCTGAATCTTCTCGTTTTCCTCGCTCATGCTCGTAAGGTCCACTCGCACTAAAACAAATTGAGATAGCCTTGGAGAAACTTCCGGGGATGGGAAAGTGACCGCTTCAAACTCTTTGCACGCGGCGCACCATTCCGCGAAAAAATCCACCATGAGGTAACGGTTTTGGCTGGCGGCAATCGCCTTCCCCTGGTTAATGGAAGAAAGCCATGTAAGGCCGCCATAGCCCGCAGGTACGGAAGGGATAAGAAGATGAAAGGCGCAAAATGAAAAAACGAGAGCGCTCAACACCTTGAGGGATTTCATGTTCCGGCGGTACCCCAGACTCGCGATGGAGAGCGCCAAAACTCCGAAAACAATCAGAACAGCAACATGCTCCATCCCATTGAACAAAAAACCTGCCCGGCGCACAAAGGGCTGCATGAGAAATAGCGCAACCATCAGCAGAGCGGCCGCGATGAAAAATTTAACGTAATGAAGCCAGTTCCCCGATTTCGGAAGTTTACGAACAAGGCCGGAAAAGGTGCCCAAAATAACAAAAATTACACCAAAACCGAGCGCATAGGTGAAAAGCAAAGCTCCGCCGTAAACTAGATTTTTAGTGCTCGCTGCCAGGCCAAGAATCGCTATCAACATTGGAGCAGCACAGGGGGCCGCCACCAATCCGCTGGCCATGCCCATGGCGAACGCCCCCCCAAAACCCGAACCGCCGACTTTGCTCGCGCGAGTCTGCAGACTATACATGATATCAAGACTAAACACTTCGAGAGTATAAAGACTCAAGAGAAGGAGGAAAAAACAGATGGTTGCCACTACCCATGGATTTCCCAAGAGCTGCCCGAAAAGTACCCCGGTATAGGCGGAGAACATGCCAAGCAGAGAATAGCTGAAGGCAATACCGAGAACGTAGGTGACAGAAAGCAGAAATGACCGCAGGCGGCCGGCTCGGGCATGAGCGCCGAAGAGCGCGAGGGTCACCGGAATGAGGGGATATACGCAAGGCGTAAAGCTCGTCGCCAGCCCGCCCAAAAAAGCTAACAACAAATCCGCCGCGGTGCCGGAGCCAAATGACGAATCAAGACCAAAGGAACCGGGAAACTCCACGAAACTATGCCCTTAGTCGCGCCGTCTCATCCAAATTCTGGAGCTCTCGTTCTATGCTCTGCATACGCTGCAGCACGGCTTCCGAGGTAACCCCGGTCTCCCAGCAATCGAACAAAAGCTTGCTGTACTGCTCCACTTGACGACTAAGCTCGGCGCGCACGCCTGCCGTAAGTTCGGGCTTGTCGAGCAAAGAACGCCATATCCGAAGACGCTTCTGTTTTTCACTAATGCGAGAGCTATCCATAGTAAACACTTCCTCACTTGAACCGCGTTTGCAACCTTCATTCGGGGGACTTAATCTCTCCGTGGATTTGGCGGGCCCAGCGCCAAGTCCCGGCCTCGTAGCAGACAGAATGCATATTGACTTATTTCGAGGAACTGCGAAAGCTGTGGCATGAGTATGGCGAAACGAGCTCTTTTCCCGGGCAGCTTTGACCCCCTCACTCGCGGGCATGTTGACATCGTTCGTCGCGTGGTTCGGGTATTTGATCAAGTAGTTGTGGCTGTCGCGGAAAGGTCGAACAAGAACGCACTGTTTTCCGTTGCGCAGCGCCTCGCCTTTATTCGCGATGAATTTACGGACTTAGGCGATAGGGTTTGTGCCATTCATTTTGATGGACTGCTTGTTCACTGCGCTCATGAACAGGGCGCTACCGTAATCGTGAGAGGGTTAAGAGCTATTACCGATTACGACTACGAGGCCCAAATGGCTCTCATGAATAAGAATTTGGACGAAAATATTGAAACCTTATTTCTCATTTCCCGGGAAGCGCATTCCTATGTAAGTTCTACCATCGTCAAACAGGTCGCGCAGCTCGGAGGCGATGTCTCAAAGCTCGTTACCCCCTCGGTTGAAGCTGCCCTTAAAGCTAAGTTTTCCTAAACTAGCTTGTCTTCATTTGACTGTCTTCATTTGACTGGGGGGGAGGGACCCGATAAACTTATATAAACATTGGTGCTGTCAAACAGTTAGGATCTTCAGATATGTCAATCGAAAGAACACTTTCCATCATTAAACCTGATGCCGTCAAAAAGAACGTTATTGGACAAATAATTTCGCGCTTTGAGAAGGCCGGGCTGAAGGTAATAGCCTGTCGCATGGAGATGCTCTCTAAGGAAAGGGCGGGTCAGTTTTATCACGTACATAGGGACCGGCCCTTTTTCGGGGAGCTGGTCGAATATATGACCAGCGGCCCGGTGCTTGCTATGACGCTTGAGGGGAAGGACGCGGTTGCGCTCAATAGGAAGCTCATGGGGGCAACTGATCCGAAAAAGGCTGAGGCTGGAACCATTCGGGCCGATTTTGCGGAGAGCATTAGCGCAAACGCCGTGCATGGTTCAGACAGTCCAGAAAATTCGGCTATCGAAATCGCTTTCTTCTTTCCGGAGTTGTGTAGGTAAGAAGTCTCCCCGCGGAGGGCCATTTGCAAACACAAGCACATAGGTTGCCTGAATAAACATTTTGGGAGTCCGCAATGGGCACAATCCCGATCGATCCGACTCCTCAATCGAGACTTGATTTCTATAATTTTTCGCGGGACGACCTTTCTCGGCTTTTCGTGGAAAGGCTTGGGCTATCTGCCTATCGGGCGACGCAGGTATTTGAGTGGGTGTATCGCAAGCGCACCACTGATTTTGTTCGCATGACAAATATCGGGGCAAAGGTACAACAGCTCCTTTCCGAGCTTTTTGTATTCTCCGACCTGAGAATGACGCAGCGTCGCGTGAGCGCCGACGGTTCGAGGAAGTATCTCTTTGAGGTAGACCGAGACAGGCACGGTCGAGAGAGCCTGGTGGAGAGCGTCATGATTAAGCAGCCAACTCGCATGACGCTCTGTGTATCTTCGCAAGTAGGATGCGGCATGGGATGCTCATTTTGTCGCACCGGGGAGATGGGTTTTCGCCGTCATCTTTCTAGTTCTGAAATCGTACGCCAGGTTCTTGCCGTTATCGCCGATGCGGAAAACTTTGGCGATTCGTTTCAGAATATCGTATTTATGGGCATGGGTGAGCCTCTTCACAACTTTGATGCTGTCGTGGCCGCGCTTAGAATTCTGCGAGACCAGCACGGGTTATCAATCCCGGGCCGCAAGATAACGGTGTCCTCTGTCGGCTTGGTGCCCGCAATTGAACGGTTCGGCGCCCTGGGGCTTGATATCAATTTGGCGGTCTCTTTGAATGCTACCACGGACGAAGTAAGAAATCGCGTCATGCCGGTTAATAGGGCGTATCCATTGGCTCTATTGACCGACTGTTTGAGGAACTACCCCCTGAGGGGAAGGCGTGTCATCACCATCGAGTACGTACTTCTCTCCGGCGTTAACGATGGCGATGACGACATTCGCAGATTGCCGCGACTCCTGAACGGGATTCGATGCAAAGTGAATCTTATACCCTACAATGCCAACGCAGGACTTGGTTTTGAGAGCCCGGCACGAGAGAGGATTTTTCACTGGCAGCGTGCTCTGGCCGCAAGCGGTCTTGATACAACCATACGATGGTCGAAGGGGCAGGACATTCACGCTGCTTGTGGACAACTGGCGACGAGCGCCGGCCTTGCGAGGGAGTCGCTTCAAGCCATTTCGCAAGCCTTGTAGGCCGGCAGAATGTTCCGCCAGCCTACAACGGCGCACCCAAGAACCGCGCCCCTTGTTCTTGGGTAAATATCTGCCAACCTCTGGGAGCAAATACAGTTTTTGCGCTACTGGGCCATAACTAATTAATGCTAAGGCCGCCAGATTCTGCGTGAGGAGTTCTATCAGCAGTCCCTGCTGTCATAGAGTCGGCCAGTGGTTCTTTATCCGAATCCGACGAGACCTCCACCTGTTGCGAAATGCCAATAGATCCGTTGGAAGAGGCCTCGGCTGAGATCATTTCTCCGTTTGCCGCTAGGGCAGCCTCTTCGGCCTGAGCAGAGCGGCGAACCTTTACCGCGTGAAGACCCTTTGAGCCCTCCTTCATTTCATATTCGACTTCCTCTCCATCCTTGAGAGTCTTAAAACCTTCCGATTCAATGGCCGAATAATG
>CAZPBV010000133.1:0-8999 GCA_964584675.1 uncultured Bdellovibrionales bacterium | reverse complement strand
GGAAGCGTCCAGTTGAGAGAGTCGTGGTCCCGCTATTTTAATAAAACTTGTGGCGTAGCGACCAGGCCCGAGCAATTTATTATTACTAACGGCGCCAGCGAGGCCCTCCACTTTGCTATGCTCATAGTGGCCGATCCCGGTGATGAAATTTTAGTGCTTGATCCAGTGTATGCCAATTACATGGGTATTGCCGGTGCGGGGGGCATTCGACTCGTTCCGATTCTTACAACTTTGGAAGAAGGGTTTATTCCTCCTGGAATTGAAAAGATTCGTTCGGCTATCGGACCGTCGACAAGGGCGGTGCTTTTATGTAATCCAAACAATCCTACCGGCGCTGTGCTGTCGAGCGATTTTTTGCGTGAGGCCATAGCTTTGTGTGAAAAAAATAATCTCATACTCATTCTCGATGAGACATATCGTGAAATGGTGTATGACGGCATCAAACCGCAATCAGTATTGCAAATTGCACCACATTGTCAGCACGTTATAGTCGTTGATAGTTTGTCAAAGCGTTTCAGTTTATGCGGCGCTCGGATAGGCTGCTTCCTTAGTTCCAATCAAACCTTGGTAAACGCGGCGTACACGTTGGCAAGTAGTCGGCTTGCCGTATCTTCTTTGGATCAATTTGGAGCTGCCCGCCTGCTCAACTCTGTTGACTCTCAGTTTACTTGCTCAATGACCGCCGAGTATCAGGCCAGGCGCGATAGCTTATGTGGCGCACTGTCTCGGGTGCCCGGACTATCCTTTCATCAGCCGCAAGGAGCGTTCTATCTGATAGCGCGGCTTCCGGTGAAAGATAGTGAAGAGTTCGCTCTTTTCATGCTCAAAGATTTTTCCCTTAGAGGAGCGACTACTTTTGTTACTCCGGCGCGCGGCTTTTATGTGTCTCCCGGTTGTGGTTGTGATCAGATTCGCATTGCCTATGTTCTTAAGAGCCAGGACCTGATTGAGGCAGTGGAAATTCTGCATCGGGGTATAGAGGCCTTTAATTTATCGCACCACTCTCAAGTTGATATTCTTTGACCTTATTGAGAAGGGTCTTATAGCTGACCCCGAGAATATGGGCCGCCTTGGTCTTATTACCGCGGGTCTTATCTAAGGCGCGGCGAATAAGTTCGATCTCAGCCTGTCGTGCTGCACTCGTAGCGATCGCCGATAGCGAAGCTTTGGCTTCCGAGACAGCCTCTAAGTCAAAGGTTAGGTTGACCCCAAGGTGTTCTTTTTGAATTACTTTGTCCGCGAGGATGGAAGCACGCTCGACCACATTTTCCAGCTCGCGGGCGTTCCCCGGCCATGCGTAAGATCGAATGAAGTCCATAGCCTGTTCATCAAAGCATAACTGCTTTGAAAGTTTCTCCGAAAAATACTGCAAAAAATAGTTTGCCAAAAGCTCAATGTCAGAAGGTCTTTCTCGCAACGGTGGAATAGAGAAAGAAATGACCGCCAATCGGTAAAAAAAATCTTCACGGAGAGATCCCTTCTTTATGGCGTCCTCAACGTCATGGTTGGTGGCTGATAGGATACGCGGATTTACCTGAATAGTTCTGTTTCCTCCAAGACGCTTAATCTCCCGTTCCTGGAGGGCGCGTAGGAGCTTTACCTGCAGCTGGAGAGGCATGTCTCCAATCTCATCAAGAAAGATGGTGCCTTCCGAAGCAATCTCAAACACGCCGCTCCGGCTTTGAGTGGCTCCGGTGTAGGCACCGGCTTCATGGCCAAAAAACTCACTCTCTAAAAGTTCCGCAGGCAAGGCTGCGCAATTGATCGCAATGAATGGTTTCTCGCGTCTTTCGCTGTGTTCATGGATATAGCGAGCCAACAACTCCTTTCCGGTCCCCGACTCGCCTAGTATAAGCACCGAGGAATCTACTGCGGCGACCTTGCGCGCCTGACTCAAAATTACTTGCATACTAGGGTGCGTTGACTGAATTATTCGTCCTCGTTTGGTGCTCAGGCCGTGCTCGCGTGCGACGATCCGTCGGTGTCGAATAATATCACGAATGGCCGAAGTTAAAGTTTCTGGTTCGAATGGTTTACAGAGAAAATCATTTGCCCCAAGCTTCATCGCTTCAATTGCAATATCGATAGAGCCATAGGCGGTCATGATAACATAGGGGACCGACGGGTCCCGTTCCCGCACGTCTTTGAGAAGGTCGATGCCGCTTTCTCCGGGAAGTCGAAAGTCGGCCAAGATACAATCGAAGGAATTTCCAGGTTTTGCAAGTATCTCTCGTGCTTGTTCAGCTGAACCACAGCTGACAACCTGAAATCCCTCGCCTTCCAGTACTGAGGAAAGAACATCGCGTAACGATTCGGCATCTTCGACAACTAAAACTTTATCCATGCGGCTCTCTGAAAATTGCCAACAACTACGAATTCCTCGTAGACGACGTGCTCTTATTGCGTAGGAGCTATCGGCAGGCTTTGGGGGCTTCTTGATATCTGTGGCCCTATAAGAGGTAGTGCAAATCTCATATTCGGCCTTAATTTCTCCAGCCGAGGAGGGCCGGAGAGGTGCACTATTGAAAATTTCCACTGCAATGTGCAACCGGGTGATCGGTGAAACAATCTTCTACGCGGTCTCAGGCGGCGGTATTGGAATATGCGAAATTTCGCCAATAGTCGTATATCCTTGCCCTCCAAGGCGTCCGATGGGCTTATAGGGCTCTAACAAAATTTTCCCCTCGTGATAAATGTTCTCCGCGACATGAACATAAACAATTCGGCCAATAATAACAGTTGCCGAACCCGCGCTCCCGTCCCCAATCTCAACGGTATCATAGGTAGTACATTCAAATTGCACGGCTGCCTCAGCCACCCGGGGCGGACGAATCTTTACACTTGGTAATGGGTTCAATCCCACCTTCTGCATTTCATCGATCCCATAAGGATACTCGGCCGCTGAGTGCACAAGCTTATGCAGCAGCCACTCGTTGCTGCTGTTAACAACGAATTCACCGGTTTCCTCGATATTACGAAGAGTGTCCTTTTTCTCTCCAGTTTTTTTTCGTCCGATAGAGATCATGAGGCAGGGAGGGTTGCTTGAGAGGGCGTTAAAGAAACTAAAGGGGGCAAGATTGCCAAGGCCATTGGCGCTAAGAGAGCTGACCAGTGCAATGGGGCGAGGAACTATTGAGCCGATAAGAAGTTTGTACATTTCGGCGGTGGGCAATGTATTGGGGTCGATGGGGAGGTGAGACATATATTAATCAAAAATCGGAAAGACTCGCTCCATCAATTTCGCAGCTGGGCGGAACCAAATGGCGGGGTGACTCCCTCTCTCTATGTCGAGGCGAGAGCCGAGACACAGTGGCAATTCTCCGATTTCCTCTTCCCCATTTGGGAAGAGGAAATCGGAGAGAGAGGGATTCGAACCCTCGATACCCTTGCGGGTATACATGATTTCGAATCATGCGCCTTCAGCCGCTCGGCCATCTCTCCACCAAATCTCAAGAGCCCTACGCTATCGCCAAGACCCAAATTCTGTCAAATCGAGGATACACAGCCCGGACTTCGGCTGGTCAGAAGTCCGGGATAACGCGCTTACGAAATTTTTCGAAACCCAGCATCAGTCACTTCTTTCAATGCTGCCGGGAGATTGAAGCGATTATCGGCAGTCACCGCATAGGTGCCAGCGGCCCCTGAATAATCCTTGGTGCTCGAAAGGCTTTTTACCAAAGCGGCTCCATCAATTGATTTTGACTGCTGCCATGCCTGCACCAACAGGCTGAGAGAATCATACCCATTGGCTGAACCAAATCCCGGCGATACGCCGTATTCCTTTTGAAAGCTCTCTTCGAAGCTGCTTGTTGGAGCGTCTATGTTTGTATACCAACTTCCCACAAGTGCCCCCTCGGATGCCTTGACCTCACTGGCATCCTCAAACAGTTCTACCCCGACTAACTGCACATCAAACCCCGAGTGGCGAATTTGCCGGGCAAAAGAGGATAGTGCGCCCGGTAAAAGAGCAGTTACTATGGCATCAACTTTTTTTGCCCTGACCTTTGAAATATATGACCTAAAGTCCAATTCGCCGCGATCAAAACTCTCATCCAGAAGGACTTTATCGGCAATTCCTGCCGAGCGCATTGCGGAGCGCACCGCGTCACAAATCACGAGCAACCCATCCTGCTGCATGCAAATGATGCCGATTCCGCTGTACTTGCGACGTATCATTTCCGCCACCAGCAATTGAGCCTCCGCCTCTGGTGTTACCCAGTGGCTGAAGACAAAAGTTCTTCCTTTCGTCACATTCCTATCCGAAGCTCCGATTGCGATCATTGGGATCTTGACTCGCTCAACAAGTGGGGCAAGCGCATTGCCTACCGAAGAACCCACCACGAGAAGAGCGTTTATTTTGTCCGACGAAATAAGTTTCTTATAGGCAGCAACCGAATGAGCGGGGTTCCAGGAGTCATCCTCGACTATCAAGCGCACATGTGCCTGCATATCAGGCGGAAGTTGTTTGAATGCCAACTCAATGCCCTGTCGTACAGATTGACCGACACTTGCGCTCGGCCCAGAGAGCGGAAGTATCACCCCAATACGGAATTCATGGCCATCTGGCACCGCGAAGCCAACTTGAGGCAGGAACAGGACAAACGAAAGAACTCTCACGAGCAAGTGCCAAGTCATTTTCTTCATGGTTCTGGGTCCTCTCTTATCCGACTAAAAAAAGTCTTTAGGTTGTTCTCGCATTCCTCTGCAAGGACCCCGCGAATAACGCGTGGCAGCGGTCCAAGCCTAGGGTCCTCCGAAAGGTCATACAACGAGCCCGCCGCCCCGAGGCGTGAGTCGGAAGCGCCAAATACAATGGCCCCCACTCGTGCAAGTCGTGACGCACCGATGCACATAGTGCATGGTTCTAGGGTAACGCAAAGAATGCAATCACTTAAGCGCCAATTATTCAGTTTTCGAGAAGCTTCATTCAGAACAATCATTTCCGCGTGAGCCGCGGCATCGTGGCGTGTCTCTGTTAAATTATGTCCCCGAGCCAGAATCTGACCTTGATGAGCGACCACCGCGCCGACGGGAACTTCTCCCATTTGAAGAGCTTTCGCACTTTCACGTAGAGCTTCCTGCATGAGCGAGGCGAGAATTTGATAATCGACATTCATGAGGTGTGAGCGCGCCCGGAGAGATTCGAACTCCCGACCTTCTGATTCGTAGTCAGATGCTCTATCCAGCTGAGCTACGGGCGCAAAACGAGTTAGATAGGCACCAGCAAGTGCCCAAAATGAAAGACCTTTAGTAGCAGATTCTGAGCTCTTAAGCAAAACTGGCCGACGATGCCGTAGCTAACTCTGTCAATAAGTTCGGCAAGTTGCTAATATTCCCTCCTGATGGCAATCCTTGCCTTGGGTGGGATAGTTAGTTTAACCTGCCGTGTCGTTTTGGGAAGGATGGCCGAGTGGCTGAAGGCGCACGCTTGGAAAGCGTGTATAGGGTAAAACCTATCGAGGGTTCGAATCCCTCTCCTTCCGATATTGTGCGCGGCGAAAAATCGTCCGATATAAGTCAACCGCTCAGCGGCTTATTTATATGGGGCTTATTTATATGGAGAGATGGCCGAGAGGCTGAAGGCGGCGGTTTGCTAAACCGCTATACGGGCTAAAACCTGTATCGAGGGTTCGAATCCCTCTCTCTCCGATTTCCTCTTCCCAAATGGGAAGAGGAAATCGGGGAGTTGCCACTAGGTCTCGGCTTTCGCCTCGACATGGAGAGGTGGCCGAGTGGTTTAAGGCACCGGTTTTGAAAACCGGCGATCCGGAAACGGATCCGGGGGTTCGAATCCCTCTCTCTCCGCCATTTTTGAAAGTACTAGTGAGTTCTCAAGTGGTTAATTTTGCTTGAGATCGTAAATTCCATGAAGTGGTACAAATTGGGTGACAAAGCTAAAAAATGTGCTTGTCACAATGCGAGCAAGTTGACGCTGATTAAGTCGAGTGCTCCCGAGAGATTTATCAGAAATGGAGATCTCGACGTTTCCAAAACCTGCTTAATAATCGACTGTATTCCGAAAGTCCCTGTACAGCCGATTCTATCACTAAAAAATCTTAAGTAATCCTTCTGGACCGTCAAGCTCAAATCGCAACTGCTTGATAACGTCAAAGCCTAAGAGACCGTCAATCTCATACTTGGAAAATTGATCAAAATCGTGTGCCCCAATTTCCATATTCTCGAATGAAATTCCAAAGAGTTGAAAGTCCTTTGCCTTTACTAAATATCCCTCTTGCGTGTCACCTGATGGACCTTTAACTATGGTCACTCCTATTGAATCTTTCGCTGAATATCCAATGCTTTCAATTACACCTGTGTCTATTTGCGTCTTTCCACAACCTGAGTCAAAAACTAATTTAACCCTCTCATGCTTTCGTGGTCCAAATACAAGTGCATCGACTAAATACAAGTGCACCGACTATAGGAATCTCTTGATTGCGATCAAAATGAATCAAGCGCATGTAATTCTCATGTAGTTGCCCATCATTATTAGATCATCACTCTTCTCTGGATGACCTACAAAAAGCCTTGCGCCAGATACTGGTTCGCCTTCCAATATCAATTTATTAAACTCCCTTCTTGTCTTTGCATGTATACGAACAGCACCGCTATTAGGATAAGGTTGTCCATCTGTCCAATCGTAATCAATCAGATGTACCCATTCTTTATCGTACTGCTTACAAATCTCATCCCATGTAAGGTTTTTCATATGCGCTGCCTTTGAAATTATGAGTTTGAAATCTGTATAAGAGCCAGCATATTCCGCAGATTTTTACCACAGAATCAAAAAGCTATTACGCCGTCTTTCGCAAGCCCTCAAGTATTACCCTGATAGCATTATGTGAGATCGATAGCTGCCAGCCGTCCTGCACGTATTTACTGATTGCACGATATGATTGCCCTTGATTTCTTCGCTTCCGCATAACTACTAAGCATAGTTGCTGAAGATCGTCTTTTATTAGATTTCCATGCCCATCTTTCTTGTAACCAAAAGCGACGAGGTGGTGTCAACAAGCACGTTATCTAATGTAACTGAATCGCTAGAAACTCATTTAGCCTCAGGGGAGAAACAAAAAAGGCTACCCAGATTATTGAGACTGATGCTGAGCCAAGCAATCGGAATATCGTTCGTGACGATGAGCACCTAATGACAACCATCAAGACTTCGAAATTATCCTCTTGGCCTCCTGTACCAACTCAATAATAGCACCTCGCACTTCGGCTGCGGTCGAAAGAGTTTTCGCGAAAGAAATTTGAATATCAGAGCTTTTCTGGCCGGCGTACAATCGCATGACGAACCCTGACGAATTGATTGCAACCATGACCGCTCTTTGGTAGTCGGCTGCGTCGCCAGCTTGATGTACTTTCGCCAGAATTTCCAAGGCATCGCCATGATCGTCGTTCATGTGATTAATGATATCAGCAATGTGATACGCAATATGATCTAGTGAAGTCGCGCGAAATGCCTCTCCACCCACCCAACCAATCGCTCCGAATCCCCCAATCCACCGAACCTTGGCCACGCGCCCCACCAAAAAAATAAAGTTGTGAGCGATTTCATAGTTTATTGAACCCGGGAAACGTTTTTCATAGTTCCTACGAATGTCCTCTATCTCGCTACTGTCCGCCTCGACAAAGTTGGCAAGCACCGTGGCTCGGCCAAAAGCTTGAGGCTGGTGCTCGGAATAGCGCTCAACGACTGTCAGACTGGCTCGACTATCAGATGTCAAATTCTTATAGTGCTCGGCAATCAGAGACACGTATATGATGATACGACCGTCAGCCGTGAGGTCGTAGGGGACAACGGATCCAAAGGGAAAGCCGGCCTGCGAGACCGACAGGGTATTCAAAACTCCATGTCGGCCTGAGGATACTAAGTCCTTAGCCTGCCGAGCGAAATTACCCTTTTCAACCATAGCTTGAGGGCTCCCTTTGGCCTGGCATTCGGCCTATTTACTGTAGTTCTTTATAATGTTTAACATTCCAACCATGAGGATGAAATCCAGAATAGGAGCGTACCTTGCACTTACCAAGCCGCGGATAAGTTCTCTCGTATTGGTAACAACAGCCATAGGATTTGTTTTGGGTTCCCGTTCCTTGGGGCAAAGTATTGCATCAGGCACCTTAGCACTAACGCTGACCGGAACACTATTAAGTTGTGCAGGTGCCGCAGCCCTCAATAGTTTTTTGGAGCGCGACATAGATGCTCGGATGGTAAGAACATGCAAGCGCCCCTTGCCACTAGGGGTGCTCCACCCTGGCGATGCTCTGGTCTTTGGCGTTTTGCTGGTAATTTCGGGAGTGAGTGTTCTGGCATGGAAAGTAAACCTTCTCACAGGTTTTTTGGCTTTACTCACAGCCTTTCTATATGTTCTCGTTTATACTCCTCTCAAACGTATTACCTGGCTAAACACCATGATAGGCGCAATTCCTGGCGCCTTGCCGCCTATGGGAGGATGGAGCGGCGCAACCGGGCACTTGGACTTAGGCGCGTGGATATTATTTACCATTCTCTTCTTGTGGCAGCACCCGCACTTTTATTCGATTGCGTGGATGTATCGGGACGACTATCGCGAAGCTGGATTTAAAATGCTCCCATCCGTAGAGCCTTCAGGCAATCGCATGTTTCGTCACATTATTGGTTTTTCGTTATTGCTGATCCCGGTATCCCTCCTTCCTCTATGGGTGGGGATGGCGGGCTGGATATATGGATGTGGGGCCGGCATTTTGGGACTTTTTTTGCTCTATGTTGGAGTTCGATTTTCAATGAGCCGTACTGCCGCATATGCGCGCAAGTTGCTGAGGGCATCGGTGGTCTACTTGCCCTTGCTACTAATACTCATTGTAATGTGAGTCAGCTGACAATTCTTTGGATCTCACCAGTTTTTCAGTTCCTCCGCTATGCGCTCCTCTACGTCAGCATCAAGTGGTTTCGTCACCGGTGGGTGCGGTTCCGTTGTCTGGTGTTTTTTTGCTAACCACGCAGTTATTAATAGTCC
>CAZPBV010000132.1:7256-9171 GCA_964584675.1 uncultured Bdellovibrionales bacterium | reverse complement strand
GGGTTAATCCGTCCAAAATTTTCAGTCGGACACCGAGAGTGTCCGACCCCCCCCTCCCCCCGGAGAGACATGGCTGAAGGCCATCATTAAGGCTTGGCAAACGGCATTATAGGCTATTCCTGCCTGCTCTTTTTGTCCCGCAGTGGCAGGAATTGCCGGGCGGCTTAGAATAACAACATTTCTAACTATATAGAATTATTGTATTTTTACGGCATGGTCGTCTGGCGTGCCTTTTGCTTTTTGGAGATTTGGAATCATTGCGGCCAGTCCACATGAGTAGGTAGGGCCCATGAACGAGAATGCCAAAATGACACGAGTTTCAGAAAGTAATAACCAAGCTTCTTCCAAGTCAATTGGAAATTATCCAGTTCGACCCCGGTTTCTTTCTCAAGCCCTGTTCGATGAGTTTTCGGACTTGATGAAACAAATTACTGACCAATTTAGTAGTTTTCAACAGGATCTCAAAGAGTCGCCACACGCCGTATCAACAGAATTGCACCCAGACAGCTCTGACTCCTCCAGAGAAGCTGTGGTAGCGGCTTCTCTGAGGTCTCAGCGGGACCACCAACAACAAGGCATAGGCGAGCCTGCCCATTCGGATACCGATGAGGTTGATTCTCAGGAAATTACCGCGGCTGCGGAGGCTGTCGAGAATACAGAAGAATTGCCATACGATGTTAGCAACCAGTCAGAAAGCTCATCCGCGTTAACTATCGACGATGAAAAGACAGATCAAAAATTACCACAGGAGGTGAATTCATCACCACTCGAGGATGCCACCGCTGAAACTCAAATTGACGAAGCGGTTGATCAACAATTATTGGCTGAAAACACAGGACCGATCGACCAGTCAGCGCGTTCTCCAATTTCTGCCGTGCGCGAAGGTGCTGTTTCCACCACGGAGCACAACGAGAATGTAAAAGTTCAGTCGAACGTCCAACAAGTGCCGCTGCAAGAGGCTGCACAGCCGGACCAACAAGACATCATTCACGAGCTGCAATACTCAGAGCATACTGACAAGTTGGATGTGGCTGCTTCTTCTCATGCGACACGTTCACTTGAGGAGCCCGTCATCGTAAGTTCAACCGCTGGGTTTGTCCCCTCTAGCGGACCGTCAAGGGTAAGTGACGACACCATTGTTAATTTTATTAGATCCGCAGCCCTTGCACCGAGCGCGTCTCAGTCCCTGGCTTCTGCTAATCCTGAGACGGGGCTGCCAAAGGTCGAATCTATTCAGGGCGCGCTTCCGAGCGGCGAGACCGCACCTGCCCGAGATTTTTCATTCGTGAAATCCCAAGATAGTGCGCGACAGTTGGATACCACACGTGCTCAACGGCAAGTTCCTCGCTCCGCACTTCTTCAAAATATGGAGAAGGTCGAAGGAGTGCTGAAAGAACTTTCTCGTGCGAACGACGGCAAGAGCGTATCCATTCGATTTGATCCCCCCGAGCTTGGGACGGTGCGGGTTGATGTGCAACTTCGAGATGGTGCCTTGCATGCGCGCCTGACTGCCGAGTCATCTCAAGTAAACCAGCTATTGCGAGAGCGCGCGCAGGAGCTGCAAGGGATCCTGCGTAGGTTAGGGCTTGATGTCGATCGTGTCAGCGTGGCTGTTGGTTCTGACGGAGATTCACGGATGTGGGATGGTGCATACTTTGCCGATAGTCAGCAAAGTTTTTCTGAAAAGTCGTCACCCGGAGCTGATCGAGGCGGACTACGGCGGCATAGTTTTGAACAAGTGTCTGGAGGAGCACTTCCACAGGCTGAAGTCACCGATCATTGGATTGCGTAAGTAATGGATAGAATATGAGCGACGGTTCGAATGCAAAAAATATCGGCGGGGCACAGTATACGCGCGCGGCGAGTACCGAAACTGTGCTTCCATCCCGTAGTAAAAATGAACAAATCGGCAAGG
>CAZPBV010000132.1:2397-7246 GCA_964584675.1 uncultured Bdellovibrionales bacterium | reverse complement strand
GATGAGTTTCTTCAAATGCTGGTAACCCAGCTAAAAAACCAAGATCCGCTCGATCCTATGAAGAATGATCAGTTCGCGGTTAATCTTGCGCAATTCAGCCAGCTCGAACAACTTGTTCAAATCAATAAGACCCTTGATGGGGACAGTCAGAGTGATGTGGCGTCTCTTTCCGGCTATCTCGGGACGGAAGTGACACTCAATGAAAGTAAGGTCACCGTCAAGAATAATGATGGCGGGCGAATTCGCTTTACACTGCCGAGCGATGCTACCAACGTAAAACTTGACCTGACCAACTCGGACGGTGGAGTTGTTGAAACAGTCGACCTGGGTGATTTGGCCGGTGGAAGTTACAGCGTCAATCTCACTGACCTCAATACGGCCTATGGGGAATACGGCATTAAGGTGCGTGCTACAGGAAGTTCAGGAGTTGAGAAGCCTTACGACGCTTATGCGGCGGGCATAGTCACTGGATTTGTTCCAGGCCCTAATGCTGCGCTACTCCTTGGAGACAGAAGAATTAGCACCACGGATGTGCGAGAGGTAAATCTGCCGGCGGCGGCTTGAGAATAAAGGTCTGGCTCGTAACGTGCAGATCGGATGTTAACGTAGACTGGGTACATAACGGAGGTTAACCGTGCCAAGTATTATTAACGGGCTTTTTGCAGGAAGATCGGGAATTTCAAGCCACGGAACTGCAATTGCGGTTGTTGGTGACAACATTTCAAACTCAAGTACTATAGGTTTCAAGGCAAGTCGTGCCGAATTTCAGGATCTTATTGCGGGGGGTCAGGCTGCTGGAAAGGTGGTTGGTAGCGGATCCTCCACGAGTGCGGTTAGCACTATTTTTGAGCAGGGCACCCTGGAGTTCTCGGGAAGAACGCTGGACTTGGCTATCGATGGAAACGGATTATTTGTACTGGATAATAATGGCTCACGTTATTACACCCGAGCGGGAAATTTTACCGTTGATTCCTCCGGCTATATTGTAAATCCCAACGGTTTGCGCGTATTAGGCTTTCCAGAAGGCGGATCAGGGACCCTTGAGCCGATATCGATTAACACTGTATCTCAAGATTCCGTTGGAACCTCGACCATTACTGTTGCGGGGAACTTAAATGCAGCCTCAGATATCTTAACGAATGGTGCAGCCGATATTCCCACTGTGCCGGCAGCCGGAACAGCCCCGGTAGCGACCGATCCTACCTACACGGAGTTAAACGCCGCAGCGGAGTTTTCAACGGTCGTTGACGCTTTTGATGCACAAGGCGCCAAACATACTATGACCTTCTTCTTTTTTCATACTGCGGCGAATACCTATGTCGTGCGAGGCTATGTCAACAGTGAGGACGTCTCCGCATCGACTGCCCTTTCTGGTTATCCTCGTCTCATTGGATCGTCAGTTACCATGACATTCAGCGGAAATGGATCTCGCTCTAACCCTCCAACCACTGTCGATCTTGACGATATTACCATCCCGTGGACGACGGGCGCCTCCAGCAGCACACTAGATATAACGTTTGAGGATTTTACCCAATATGCCGCCCCGTCAAACATACTTTCAATCACACAAGATGGTAAGGGAATCGGAACAGTGGGCAATATTACCATAGATAAGGACGGCTCCATTTTTGCACAGCTTGATAATGGACAAGCCGCTGTCATTGGGACTATCGGGCTGGTCAATTTTTCCAACCCGGAAGGTCTCATTCGTCTCGGCAATAATCTCTTGCAGCAGTCGCCAAGTTCAGGCGAGCCCGTTATCGGACGTCCGGATACGGGGAGTTTCGGGGCGGTTAGCTCAGGCTCTCTGGAGTTATCAACGGTAGATATTGCGTCTGAGTTTGTTAAGCTTATCACCCTTCAGAGAGGGTTTCAGGCCAATTCTCGAATTATTACTACCATTAACCAACTTTTGAGTGAGATTATTCAGCTGGTTTGATAGCCGTTGGTAAAGGATTGTTCGGATAACCTGAACCCTGGCATGATACGGCCATGGATTTTTCAGAAACCGAGTTCCTTGACCGTATTCTTGCAGGGGATCTTCGCGCTGTCAGCCGCCTTATTACACTGAGCGAGAATCGATCGCCGCGCGCACGGACCGTTCAGTCGGCGTTGTTTAGGAATACAGGTAAGGCTCAGGTCATAGGGATTACCGGATCTCCTGGCGCTGGAAAGTCTACTCTGGTCGATCAGTTGGCTGTAACGTGGGTCCAGCGCGGAAAACGCGTGGCCATCATTGCTGTCGACCCGACAAGTCCGTTTTCAGGCGGAGCCATTCTGGGAGACCGCATTCGCATGAATCGAGCCGTGGAAAATGCCGGCGTCTTTATTCGCAGCATGGCGACACGCGGCTCCTTGGGAGGAGTATCGCGCGCAACCTTAGGCGCGATACAGATTCTTGATGCTGCGGGATTCGATATTATTTTGGTCGAAACGGTAGGCGTGGGACAGGCAGAAGTTGAAATCGTACAAACCGCTGATACCGTCATAGTGGTTGTTGTCCCGGGAATGGGGGACACCGTTCAGGCATTTAAGGCGGGCATACTTGAGATTGCAGATGTATTTGTTATTAACAAGTCTGATCGCGAGGGAGCCGATCTGGTCTTCAGAGATCTGCGACTTTTACTTTCTTTGGGTGACTATCCGCAAGGCAGTTGGACGCCCGCTATTGTGAAATCGGTTGCTACCACGGGACAGGGGGTCGTGGAACTTGTAGACCTCAGCGAACAGCATTCATCTTGGTTGAAGACGTCGCAGGTGGGTGAACAGAGGCGCTTTCAAATTATGAAAGCTACTCTGGCCAAACTTGCTGAGGAAATGTGGTTTGAGCGCACACTTTTTTCCAAGGAGTCATTGTTAAATGACCTGGCAATGAAATGCTTGCGGCGTCAAATGGATCCCCATGAAGCCGTTGATACGTTGCTGGATAGTCCTTCCCTACCAAGCAATATCTAGCGATACTCCCATGCTTCTGGTTTTCATTTCTCCCACCCCGGCGGTAAGGTAAATTTGCGCATTTGAATCGGTGGGTTTTGATAGTTGATAACGCACCCCATACGAAACCATATGAGTTAGTACTAGTGCCGATTCCGTGGCGAACTCTTGCCGATGGTTATTCTGCGGATCAACTTGCTCAGTGTCGGCAACATAGATATTTAGTGGCGCGATGTCGGGCGGATGGGTTTCTTGTGCCAGCGTTGTCTCGGCAAGGGTAAGGAAAAAACATATGTTGACCACCCATGAAAATGCCCGCTTGCGGTGGTCACGCCCCAACTGATTTTGACCGTTCTTGGCGATAGAATAACGTTGTCCATTCGGGGGACCTTCGGACGTTTTCAATGTCCTTGGCAATATAAGACATGTCGGGCATAGGGCTGTTGCTTTCATAGCGTGTACCTCGCTTACTTCAACACGCGAAGATGAAAGAACGGCTAATGAAATGAATTCTTGACCAAAGAGCGCTATTTTTGGTTCAAAATGGGAATTTTTCTTAGTACAGAATCACGGAAACTCGCAGCTCGCTATGAGGTCGGGCTGCCAGACTCTGTATTTTGGAGTTTACAAAAACCATAGTTCGTCTAAAGAAACTACTTGCTGATAAAGGCAAGCTCTCCACGCCATCCGGATGGCAGCACCTCGCTTCGCATGGATTCAATGCGCGACTGGTAATATGCGCAGGCGGTGTGTAGCTTCTGTTCCCTTTCCTTTACAACACCAAATAATTTGAGAGCGTCCTCCCAGCGTTGCTCCTCGAAAGCACTTAGAGCGCTCTCCCAAGATTCGAGTTCTTGAAACTCTCGGCGTGAATCAACGACGGTAAATAAACTCACCACTTCTTTCTTGCCTGCTACCTGCACCTGCGCGATGGGAATGGTCTCAACCGAACCGCCCAGATCTTTTTTTGTGCTCTCAGAAATAAGCACCCGAGTGCCAAAGTACTTATTCATTCCTTCAATGCGCGATGCCAGGTTAACGGAATCGCCGATGGCGGTGTAATCAAAACGTTTAGCCGAACCTAAATTACCTACTACCATAGGGCCCGTATGAATGCCGATGCGCGTATTGAGCTTGGGAAACCGGCCAGAGCTATTAAATTTTTCCGCTTCTCGTTGCATAGCCATTGCGGTTTTGGTAGCAAGCTCGGCGTGGTTATTCAATCGAATCGGCGCCCCCCACAAGGCAAAAACCGCGTCGCCAATAAACTTGATAAGGGTTCCTTGATTGCCAAAAATTACATCCATGACTTCACTGAAGTACGCATTGAGCATCGCGGACACGCGTTCCGCCGGCATTTCCTCGGTAATACTTGAAAAGTCGGCAATGTCAGTAAAAAGGGCAGTAGCCCACACCTTCTCGCCGCCGAGGGTGAGAGCAGACTTGTTTTTTGACATCTGAGTCGCCATCTCCGGTGACAAGTATAGTTCAAATGCGCTTTGAATTTGCGTAGCTTCGCGACGAGTAACAAAATAGAAGAATAACGTTGCGCCAAGATAGGTCAGAGGAAGAATTGCTACATGTAACAGCATGCCGGGGACAAATAGCCCCGTGCGAAAACCCATATAGGAAGCGGACACCCAGAGCGTTACCGAGAGACACACGACAGCACCTCCCCAAAGTGGTGGTACGCTGATGATTAGAGCGCACAGAATGAATGTGACGAGTCCAAGCAGAGCATTCTCGGTGAACCATGAAGAGCGTGCTATCCAATCGTTGTTCGCTAAATTGAGAGCCGAGGTGGCATGAATTTCAGTGCCGAAAATCCCTTCAGCCTTGAGCGCCTCTCTGTCTTTGTTGAAAAAATATGGCGAGCCAAAGATATCTTTTTGAGACAAGCCGAAATTGGTTCGCA
>CAZPBV010000132.1:1024-2387 GCA_964584675.1 uncultured Bdellovibrionales bacterium | reverse complement strand
GGAAGGGGCTTTTCCTCTTGCAGCACCTGGTAATACGAAAAAGTGGGAATGGTCCGCGCCGGCCCATAGTATCGAATGAAGTCACGCTCGCCGGGCTTGGAGTAATTCGGATTGAGCAATACAGCCGCTGCCTCAGCTAATGAAAGAAAACCTTGAGACCCTTCGGTTCGCGCAACATTAAATCGCCGAATGACCCCGAATTCTTCCGGGAGCCCTACCAAGCCAAGTCCTGCCGCATTTTTCTCAAATGGCGGGTAGGGCCTTTGAAATTCCTCGAGTTGACCGACCCCGGGACGAAAGGTAGCGAGCGCTTCGGCGCCCAAATAGACTGGCAGCTCCTTAATTGCATCAGCCAGGGCTTGATCAGCTTTTGGGTCGGGGCCGACATCCATGAAGAGCACGTCAAATACAACCCCCTTGACCCCGAGCGCCTTAAGCTTATTGAGAAGCTGAGCATGTATTGCTCGAGGCCAGGCACGATTGAGGTCGAGTTTTAAGTCGTTATAACTTAGTTCGTCCATCGCAATGATGCCAAGGCCGGGGGGAGGCCCCTTGGCTCCTTCAATGTTGAACCAAAAATCAAGGGCCATCGGCTCAAAACGGCGCCCGAGGTAAGTATTAAATAGGATTAAATGAAGAATCGTGACGATAGCCGCGAAGAGCAATGAGTACAGTATGCGCCCTTTCATGAGGCCGGTTGCTTGAGAGCAGTGCCACGAGCAGTCGTTTCGCAACTGTAACCATCGTTGCAAACTATTGTTTGGGAAAATAAGGTTGCCGACTCGTTTTCGTGGGGCGTCTCGTAGGAGACTCGCGAGGTAAGCTGGCAGTACGTTCCCACACCAAAAATATCGCCTTCACTCACAGCCTCTGTTTCAAAAGACCCATTGGAATCAATAGTTGCCGGAGTTTGGTTAAAGAACCCGCTTTTCGCGCTTATAGTCAAGGTGTTACCAGACTGTTCAAAGGTGTGTTGATCTAAAAAACCCTGGACCCCGGGTAACGCAATTTGACAGTCGTCGACGCTAAAAACATAACGGCCATCCCAAACGCCCACATATGATGGGGGAAATTCATTTCCTGAATCCCCACAGCCGCAAATTCCCACCGCTAAAAGCCCGGCGAGTACGGCTTGAAAATTGGCAAAGCACGTTCTCATAGAAGCTACATTAACTTTTCAGCCTGGCACGGCACAAGAATAATATGCCGAAGGACGCTGAAAATGTTCGAGAACCCCCAAAGGGATGACAAGTACTCTCGCACCAGCTACGAGGGTCGATGAGGCCCTTCGTATGAACTCTGGCTGGCCCCCGCAGATAGGCAAATTCATTGGCCTCCAACACATTTACTGTCGCTCCGTCCC
>CAZPBV010000132.1:698-1014 GCA_964584675.1 uncultured Bdellovibrionales bacterium | reverse complement strand
CCGGTCTCCTCTGCTAGTATGGGATCTCGGTAAGCTATGTCTCATACAAAAGACTTTCTCAGATTATCTCGTTATTCACTGAAGGCCATGTTGTGCATTCTGGCATTGGCCGGAACCCTTCGATATGAAGCGTGTGCCGATGAAGTAATCGCTTCTCTTTACTCGAAAGAAGGGACCGTTGAAGCGCAGATTGGCCCGGCGGGCACCTGGGCCCCGGTTGAAGTGAATGCGCAGTTTCATCTCAACGATGCCATCCGAGTAGGGCGAGACGGGCGAGCAGGAGTGAGCTTTCAATCGGGCAATTTTGTGCGACTGA
>CAZPBV010000132.1:0-688 GCA_964584675.1 uncultured Bdellovibrionales bacterium | reverse complement strand
GCGTTAGATCAGCCGCAGGGAAGCTCTTTCTTCTTTTCTCGTAAAGAGAACGAATATCCGGTGATTAAAACTCCGTTGGTGAGTGCGGCCGTGAGAGGCACTGAGTTTGCGATATTGGTGCAGCCGGGGGTAACACAGGTTGCAGTGATGCAAGGCCGGGTTGAACTAAACAATAACTTTGGAACTGTTTCCTTATTAAGGGGAGAACAGGCGGTGACGGAACCTGGGAAAGCGCCGCAAAAGTCTATTTTGGTGAGCCCGATTGACACGGTGCAATGGGCCATTAACTACCCCATTCTTTCGCCGGATGGTTTCATGACTCAGTCGCCAATCATGCGGCCAGCGTTGGTGGAACTGGCGTCAGCCCAGGATTTCTTGCGCACTGGCTCTCTTGATGACGCGGGCATCAAGTTAGCTGCGGCCCGGCGTGAGGCAGGCAAGCTGCCTGCTGAGGAAGCGGAGTCAGTTACGGCACTGATTAACGCCCAGCAGTCCATTGTTTCTATTGTTAAAAACAATCTTCTTGATGCTCAACAGCTCCTACATGACGGGCCGGCGGCTCGTCACATGCCAACCGGGATGGCTCTCGCTCAGTCTTACCTCAGTCAGGCAAGGGGAGATATTGCATCGGCGCGGGAGTTTTTGGCATCTGTTCTGCGACAGGTTTCTGATCGAGCCGATCTCTGGG
>CAZPBV010000131.1:4329-9245 GCA_964584675.1 uncultured Bdellovibrionales bacterium | reverse complement strand
TTGGCCATGCCACCTTGCGTTTAAACTTACTAATGTCGATCGCCTCAACGACAATACGACGCATCAATTGTTGTTGGTCCTCCGGGGGTTGACTTGCGTCAATGGAGACGAATCGAAATTCGTTCTTCATGCGCTGATATTCTTCATAGATCATACCCTGAAAAATCCTGAAGCTCTCAAACGGATCGTCAGAAAGGCCCAAATCCATCCCCGCTTCATGATACTTAAGTTGCGGACGTCCTGATAAAATACGGTTAAGCGCCACCTGAAGAGGCACATCAAAAAAGAAGGTCACATCGGGGAGACGCGCAAAACTATATAACTCCCGAACCCACTGCCGATCACAACCACGGACGGCATCACGAGCAAAGGCGGTGAAGCAGTATCTATCAGCGAGCACGATATATCCGCCTCTCAGCAACGGGAGAATTTGGCGCTCATATCTATCCGCAAAATCGGTTGAGTGAACCAACGAAAATGTCGTAGGACTTAAGAGTCGCTTACGCTTTCCTTTACGGGTTGCCTTCTTGACGATAGTCGAAGAGTTCCATTCTGTAAAAAAAACTTTATACCCTTCAAGCTCCAGCCAACGTCTGAGCAGAGCTATTTGGGTTGACTTACCGGAGCCATCCAACCCCTCGACCGCAATCAAGCGACCGGGGATACGTTCACCTAATTTCCACATACAAACCTAACATTCCAACACCTTAGACTACTAAACATCCGGGTCAATCACAAACGACCCCAGTTTATCTTGAGCAAGTCGAAGAAGCACACCATCCTTAAGCCCCACCCGAGGAATTAATATCTCCTTCGACTTCACTGTCTTGACCAAACAACGCAGTAATCGCCCAGCAGGAACAATAATATCAGCGCGATCGGGCTTGAGGCCCAGGGTGGACACCCGTTGAGCATAGGACACGCTTTCAACCCTACGCACAATGGATACGAGCTCTTTATATGAAAGGGTGGCGGTGTCCTTACGACCGAGTAGTCTCTTCTTTAATCCTGCAAGCGTTTCAGCATTACCCCCCGTCACAACCGCCGTGCGTGGTCGATCAGATTTTTTCATGCTGCCTATTCGTTGCGCCACCTTTGCAGCAAAGTACTGAATGGCGGCCTCGGCACGACGCCGATCTCGCTGATACATGCGCAATAGCCGTACTGCACCAAGTTTTTCACTCACCGCAAAGGCTACTTCATCCTTCCGGAGTTGTGACACCTCCACGCTACCACCGCCGATATCAATGAGGAGCGCATGTTCGACATGCGGACAATACGCGCGAACGGCCTCAACGATGAGCGCAGCTTCCTGTGTGCCGCTGATAAGCTCAATACGGATGCGCGTCTTCCGATATATTTTCTGTACAACCTTATCTCCGTTGCGAGCCTCCCGGAGAGCGCTGGTGGCAACTGCGTGTATGTGCTTAACCCTAAACTCTTTGCAAATTTGCTTAAATCTCTCAATAGCCCCTAAGAATTCGCAGGCACGTCCTTCCCCGATGAAACCCGAAGAAAATACATCTTGGCCTAAGCGCACAGCCTCTCTAAAATTATGGGTTTGAACCAGGCGTCCGCCGATAAATTCTCCAAGCAGGAGCCGCAGCGCATTGGATCCAATATCGATAGCCGCTAAGAATGTCATGACACTGCATATACTATAGGGTAGAGAGAAAGCATGGAAGTCTATCTGTTTCGTCATGGGATAGCGGTCGAAAAGAACGGGGAGAGCTATCCCAATGACGAAGATCGTCCCCTTACTATGAAGGGCCAACGGCTCGTGCAACAGGCCGCGCGCGGCCTTCAATCGATCTTAAGAGCCCCCCCTAACATAATTCTCACCAGTCCATTGGCCCGCGCCAAGAAAACCGCAGAACTTCTTGCTGCGACGCTCAATTGTCCGCGCCGCATGAAAGTTCTGCCGGCGCTTGCTCCCTCCGCCTCGGAAATTGGCCTCCTCAAAGCCTTAGGCAACTATTCTTCGAAAAAGGTCATCTTGCTTGTTGGTCATGAACCAAATTTAAGCAATTTTCTGGCTTTACTTCTTCAAATTCGCCACCCTTGTTGTCAAATTAAGAAAGGCGGCGTATGTCGCGTTCAGATTGAAACATTAAGCTCCCCTCACCCGGGAATAATCAAATGCCTCCTCACTCAAAAGCAACTCATTGCTTTGGGAGCATGATTCGCCGCTCATTGCACTACCCCCCTATTCTTCGCATGCTCGCGATAACGGGTTCGATATTTCAATTTGTTACGTAGCAGTTAAAACCCCGGACATTGCGGCTACGAGAGTTGCTCAACGCGTTCAAGAGGGGGGTCATATGGTACCTGCTATTGATATCTATAGAAGATTTTCTCGTTCTCTCCGACTATTCTTTTCCAGCTACCAACAACGATCCAACCATTGGTATTTTTTTGATAATTCCGGAGATAGTGCTATACTCGTAGCATTCAAAGAAAATGGCGGCACCATAAAAATTCTGCACCATGAGCTCTATAACTTCTATCTGACAGCATATGGCAGAAGTTGACATTAAACCTCCCATCATTCGCAAGCTCGTTGAAATGCTGCCGGAATTTCCCGCTTTTGTTGCAGAACGAAGTAAATTTTTACTAAGTCGGCCTGAATTTCAAAGAAGAATATGGGAAAAGGAGCTTCTGGAAGCTGGGATTATCGGCCCCAACCCTCGCGCGCGTTTCGTGCGGAAATCAAAGTAGCTCTTGATCGTGAAAACTTTCGACCAGCGCTCTTACGAGCATGGAAAAGTTGGCAAGATATGCCGGTGCATGATCCAATTGGCAGCCTCTTCAAATGAACCGGCCTGCGCATTCGGCTGGGCTTGATATAGCCCGTCCTTGCCGGCGATACCTGAACTGACCAAAATCCCAACAACACCAGAATTCTTGGCACACTCCATATCAGAAGTTGTGTCACCAATAAAAAAACTGCGAGAAAGATCTATATTCATCTCCTTAGCCGCTCTCTGAACAAGCTCAGGGCTCGGTTTTCGGCAGGTGCAATTCTCAGCAATACTATGAGGGCAAAAGTAAATCCTATCTAAAAATACCCCCCCCTTACTGCAGTGCTTAAGTAATTCTCTCGTGATAACAAAAAAATCCTCTTTACTAAAATACCCCAAGCCAATACCGGGCTGATTAGTAACCACCACCAACGCAAAGCCCGCATCCTTAAGCCTCTTTAAAGAAGAGACAACTCCAGGAATCATTTTAAACTTCGAAACTTCATGCAGATACTCCACATGTTCGATCAAAGTTCCATCACGATCCAGAAAGACTGCGGGCCGAGGACCAGACGGAAGCACAGGCTGGCAAATCACCCCTTGTTCAAGTGCTACATTCTGAACGCGCTCAATAAGAGACGTAGTAGAAAACCCTGAACTCAGGGGGATAATATCCACGGCGCCGCCATACGACTGCACCAAAGGGGCTGAACTAAGATCCGTTTTTTTATAATCGCCGGCCTTAAAATAAAAATCGGGCTTCAAAAGCTCAACATTTCTGTTGTTGTTGCGCTCCTCAAAAATAAATACGTAATCCACGCAGGCGAGCGCTGCCACGACTCGCGCGCGATGATGTTGCTCACAAATCGGACGGCCAGGTTCCTTATATGACTGCACTGAAGCATCGGAGTTAACCCCCACCAGCAACACGTCACATCTTCCGCGCGCCACCTCGAGATACTCAACATGTCCGGGATGAACAAGATCGAACGTGCCGGAGGTAAATCCTACCTTCTTCCCCTCCGCCCGGTAACGATCTCTCAGAGAGAGCAAATCGTCACGACGCACTATCTTATTACTTGAACTCATGAACCCGCTATATTGCAGACAGACAAAAACACTTCATGAAAAGTGATTTCCGACGTACTCAGAAAATATACTTTCCCACAATAGCAGACAGAATGAAATGAGCTATCCCAGCTCGCATTTCCACCGTACAGGGAGAAGCCCAAGCTATCAAGCGCCCCCTACCCTTGCAGCGCTCGTAGCCTTTCAATCAAAGTGGGGTGGGAATAGTGCACCGCACTATAGAGCGGGTGTGGGGTCAAATTGGACAGGTTATTCTTGGATAAAACAATCAGCGCCCGCGAGAGAGACACCGACTCTCCCATAGCTTCTCGCGCATACTTATCGGCTTGATACTCATGTCGTCGGGACAAAGCAGAAAACAGCGGACTTGCAAAAAACAACACGGGCCCGCTCAAGAAAGAAAAAATAATGAGGGCGGCGTGAGAGGAACTACGCTCAAATCCGAAAGCCGTATAGAGCGCCCCCGTGTTCATACCTAAACTCACCGCCCAAAATCCAAGCACCGTCATCACACATGAGACAAACAACATCTTCTTGACATGCCCCATTTTCTGGTGCCCAATCTCATGCGCAAGAACCGCCAACACCTGGTCCTCAGTCATTTGCTGAATAAGGGTATCAAAAAGAACTATCCTCTTACTTCCACCAAACCCCGTAAAATAGGCGTTTCCATGACCGGAGCGGCGGCTTCCATCCATGCTAAATACCCCGGCTATCTTGAATCCCAATTTCTCTGACAGGGCCACAATACGGTCGCTAAGAACGCCCTCAAGGGGCGTAAACTTATTAAACAACGGCGCAATCCAAACTGGAAACACATATACAAGCACGAGCTGAAAAAGCACGACGGTGACGCTTGCATATACCCACCACCATGGCCCGGCACGATCCATGAACCAAAAAAGAGCCAAGAGCAGCGGCGTAGCGATGATCCCGCTCAATATGACCCCCTTTAAGCGGTCGAACACCCACAATTTGAGGGTAGACTTATTAAATCCAAAACGCTCCTCTATCTCAAAGGTCCGGTACAAACTAATCGGAAGCTCGACCAAAGAAAAAAATAATGAAACCATGAATAGAAAAGCC
>CAZPBV010000131.1:2714-4319 GCA_964584675.1 uncultured Bdellovibrionales bacterium | reverse complement strand
GAATGAAGCCATTCATCAAGTAATCCCAAAACCCCAGAATACACCACCATGATGGTCACTATCCCGGACAGCAAGACATCAACGAGCCCGCATCTGCTTTTTTCAAGCGTGTAAGCCACCGCACGGCCGCTGGTCTCTCTATCAATCTCCTCTGCCACCTCTATGGGAACTTCACTACGGCAGACCCGCACATGCGCCATATTTAACAGTGTGAGCGCACATTCAGCAGCAACATATCCAGCCGTAAGTAAGAAAAACAGCTGTTGAATTTCAGCCGGACTCATAGCCCTCCAATTTCATGTTTAGCTTCCAGAAAAGAGCCCCTTTAAAACAGCCAACTCTTCCTTCTTTCCCGACATAAGGATGCGGTCTCCGACCTCGATCTGTGTTGCTCCACGCGGGACAAATGACTCGTCCTCTCGGGAGAGAAGCACCAGGAGAACCGAGGGGGGAATATCAAGGTCTCCCACCCGTCTGCCCGCTGCGCTTGACCCAGCCTCAACGATAGCCTCAAACATGCTAGAGGACACCCGCCGTTCCACCAGCCTCTCGCGCTCTGGAACAAGCACACGTAGCCACCGGGCCACCGCCGCGATGCTGGTGCCCTGAATCAGCACCGAAGCAAGAACAATAAAAAACACCACATTAAACAGCGCGT
Organism: uncultured Bdellovibrionales bacterium; assembly: GCA_964584675.1. Taxonomy (GTDB): domain Bacteria; phylum Bdellovibrionota_C; class UBA2361; order UBA2361; family JBGSMV01; genus CAZPBV01. The sequence continues at coordinate 3,661 of CAZPBV010000131.1, read as the reverse complement.
GAGCATCCGGCACTCCCTCGGTCAAGGGAATCGTAGCAAGTACGATCGGCACCGCCCCTCGCAAACCAACCCAAGAAATAAAGAGCTTCTTGCCTACATCAAACTGCCCCAGAAGAGAAACAAACACACCCAGGGGACGAGCGACAAAAATAACTACCAACGCGAGCACCGTTCCCGAAAAGGCCACGTATGGAAGTTCCGATGGATAAACGAGAAGTCCCAGGGTAAGAAACATCACTATCTGCATAATCCAAGCAATTCCATCGTGAAACTGAATGAGTCCTACCTTATGATGAAAACTGCGGCTTCCCATCACTACCCCGGCCACATAGACTGCTAAAAAGCCGCTCCCGCCAAGAAGTGCAGTACCCCCATACGTCAACATGGCAGCTGAAATGGAAAGAACCGGATACAACCCCTCGTAATCGATTCGCATATATTTAATAACTTGGACGGTACCCCAACCACACAATAGGCCGCCCACAAGCCCACCTACCATTTCCTGAGCAAGATGCACAAAAAGCGCGGAAAGTCCTTCCTGGCTGGGATGAACAATCAGACCGGTCAGGGCAATAGTGAGAAAAACAGCCATTGGATCGTTCACCCCTGACTCGAATTCAAGCAAAGGACTAAGCCGACCGCGCAATTGAAGTTTTCTTGCACGCAGCACGCCAAACACCGCAGCAGCGTCTGTAGACGAGATTATAGCTCCCAATAGCATCCCCATGAGAGGTGGAATACCCAATAACCAAACAGCAATGACCCCCGTCACCAAGGCCGTGAGAAGCACGCCAACAGTTGCTAGTAGTAGTCCGGAGACAAAAACGGGCTGGACCGTTTTCCACGAAGTCTCAAGACCTCCTGAGAATAAGATACATACAAGAGCAACCGTTCCGACAGCTCTTGTCAGGTACGGATCGTTAAACTCCAATCCCCCAAAACCATCT
>CAZPBV010000131.1:0-2704 GCA_964584675.1 uncultured Bdellovibrionales bacterium | reverse complement strand
TCTGAACCGGCTAACATCCCAAGCACCATAAAAAGCGCCAGTGCCGGAATACCAAAACGACTCGAAGCCGTGCTCGCTGCAACACTCAAAATGAGCAGGCTTGAGCCGGCCAATAAGAAAAGTTCCAGGCCTTGAGTCATGCATTCCTCAAAAACTTAATTTTACATGCGGCCAGTCAGACTGATTGGCCGCGTGTATATATATACCATACTGAAAAAATACGAATCCCATTGGGTCTTGTATCTTGTTTTTTTATCGCTTCATTACACTTACTTAACGCCAAAAATTGTTGTTTCTGGAACTGCCATATCGAGACCTTCAAAAAGGGGAGTTGAAGATTCCAACAGTTGTATCATTATGAAGCCATGGTTCCCGAATTAGAGGACTTTAAGTCAAAGCTATCCAAAATAGTCCAAGCCGAGGACGGGCGGGCTGCCCTTCGTTTCTGTCAGGCGCTTGAACAGTCTCTTGCAAAGCCTGCATCCTCTGCCGACTCCGGCCCCATTTTGTCCGTGGTAATTCCGGTCTATAACGAAGAGGAGAGCTTGCATCCTCTCTACCGTAAGCTTGTGGAAGTGCTTTCCCAAACGGGCTACTCATTTGAAGTTCTCTTTGTCGATGACGGAAGCTCAGACAAGTCTCAAATTATCCTTGAAGAAATTGCCCTCAATGACCCGCAGGTGACGGTCGTGCAACTAGCGCGTAATTTTGGCCAGCAGGTCGCTCTTAGCGCCGGACTGGAGCACTCCAAGGGAAAAGGCGTCATTTGCATGGATGCCGACATGCAGGACTCACCTGAAGCTATTCATCAACTCATCCAAAAGTGGCAAGAAGGCTACTCGGTGGTGTATGGACGCCGCATTAAGCGTAAAGAAAACGTATTAAAACGTATCGCTTATTCCGTTTTCTATCGGCTACTGCGACTCATAGCAAATATCAGGATTCCCCTTGATGCCGGTGACTTTTGTCTTATGGATCGGCAGGTCGTCGATAGCATAAATGCCATGCCCGAGCGCAACCGTTTCTTACGGGGCATTCGCTCATGGGTTGGATTCTCTCAGATAGGCATTCCCATAGAAAGAAACGCGAGGGACAGCGGCCAGCCGAAATATACTGTCAACCGTCTTATTTCCCTCGCGCTTGACGGACTCATTTCCTTCAGCGTCAGACCGCTGCGATTCATCACCTATTTCGGATTAGCCGTCTCTGCCTGCTCCATACTCCTTGCCATTTACTATACCTTTAAAAGAGTGACCGTCGGTCTCACCCCTCCTGGCTTTGCCACGATTGTAGTATTTGTATCGTTTTTCGCGGGCGTTCAACTTATTACCATCGGAGTCATTGGGGAGTATGTTGGGCGCATATTTGAAGAAACCAAGCGCCGGCCGCTTTATATCGTTCGTCGAATCTTAGCAAAAAAACAGTAACATCCCGTGCGAATCCTCATGCTCAACAACGAATTCCCTCCGCTCGGCGGGGGCACGGCCACGGTTAACTATTTCCTGTTTCAAGAATTTGCAAAGTATAGTGACCTTTCGATTGACCTCATCACCTCTTCGTTAACCGCACAACAATATGAAGAAGAGCAGTTTTCGCAGCAAATTCGAATTTATAAAGTCCCGGTTAACAACAAAAATATTCACCACTCAACTGCCCTCGAACTCATTCGCTACACCGTCCGTGGCCTTCGAAAAGCCTTCGAGCTCCTGCAAAAAAAACAGTACGATCTCTGTTTTGCCTTTTCAGGATTACCTGCTGGCTTCATGGCACTAAGTCTTCTGTGGTCTCGAAAACTGCCGTATGTTGTATCGCTACAAGGCCCGGATATTCCCGGATTTGAGATTCGATACAAATATCTCTATCCCTTTCTGTCCCCCCTCATAAAAGTCATTTGGAGAAATGCGCTTACCGTCCTTGCCATTAGTTCAAAACATCGCGATCTGGCTCTATCCTGCGACAGGCAGACTGAATTTAAGATCATTCCGAATGGGCTCGATACAAGCTCGTTCCCCGCAAGAGAAGAACCGAGTTCATTCGAGGGAATTATTATCGTGTGCGTCGCAAGACTCATTCGGCGCAAAGGACAAGATCAATTACTCCGGGCCTTTCGCCTTGTGCGGAACAATCTGCCGAACCTGCGTATCAAATTGCAACTAGTGGGCACCGGAGACTTTGAAAAAGAGCTTCGGGAGACACACCGCAGCCTCGCATTAGGCGACGACGTCGAGTTTCACGGCTACGTCGACCGCACACAAATGCCATACATATACCAGCAAGCGCACATATTTGCGCTCCCATCTGAGCATGAAGGAATGTCAATTGCGCTCCTTGAAGCAATGGCCACGGGACTCCCCGTTGTTGTCACGAACGTAGGAGGAACCGCCGAACTCGTTCGACATGGCCGTAACGGACTCATATTTGAGTATGGAGATGTCCCTCAACTAGCTCGGCATCTAACCACCTTAGTTAAAAACAGCTCCCTCAGACTGGAAATGCGTCAAGCAAACAAGGCGATTATCAGCAATTTCGCCTGGCACACGATCGCTCATCAGTACTATAATTTATTGAAAACACTTGTTCCCAATAAGGATATTGAGCAGAGCTTGTTATGACTCTGACACGTTTTATTCTCTTGTCGATACTAACGATCCCGATCGCAATTCTTATTTACATTGGTATCTGTTGGATAGTCCCCAGGGAAACA
>CAZPBV010000130.1:0-9274 GCA_964584675.1 uncultured Bdellovibrionales bacterium | reverse complement strand
GAGGGCGGCCTGGTCCAAAAGTTCAAACCCGCTGCTCTGAGTGAGGGTAACTCGACCAAGTCTGCCCTCCGAGTTAAAATAGGCGCGGCACATAACTGTTCCCTGCTGCCCCAATTGTCGCGATCGAAATGGAAACTGGGCGCGAATTCCCAAGAGTCCAGCCGAAACTGAGCTTCCCAGGTCCCTGTCGCTCGGCGCCATTGCAAACTCACCATGCTGCGAGGTTGACACACCCGGATCTGAACGAGCGAGCGATGGTGTAACCAACTTGGCGGCACTCCCGTGACGTGGCGCTAAAGACTGGGCCGGCTTATGAATTGGTCGAGCGTGGTCGTTCGTGCGGCCAGTAAGGAGTTTGCCCTCCGGGGGACCTTCGGACATTTTCAGTGTCCTTTCGTCCTTTACCGATTGGGGCATAGCATCAAATGATACCGAAGGCAGCGCAAAATCAGAGACCATAACCGTAATGACGGTCTCAGCAGCAGCTACAGGAACCGAGGAAGGGATAAGCCCAGATCCGCCCCATGAGTAAACCCCTGCGATCACTCCGACATGCAGACCTAATGAGAAAAGCAGTGAAAAAACAAACAGCCCTTGGTTCATAGGAATGGCGAAAATACTGTCTCGGATCCAACTAAACTGCAAGCACGCCCCGTTCTGAGCGAAATATACTGGCCGTGAATGAAGAAGATGCCCGATCGGGAAAGCATATATACTTGCGGCCAATCAAAATGCCAGCATTTTGATTGGCCGCAAGTATACCCCCGGAGGGACAACAAATACTCGCCGCACAAGCCGCAAGGGCCGATTAGGCCCTTTCCCTGAACTCTACTTGGCGCTGCAGAGGTCGCACGAACCAGGCAAATTCATTGGCGGCGAGTATACCAGCGCCAGTACTCTTAAACCCTTGTTCTCATGGCAAGGCTCCGGTATTTCTAGTGCTACCTATGAACCAGCCAACTGAATTGCGACCAGATATGTCTCTCAATGCCCCAACCAAGTCTGCAAATATTTTTGCAGACCTCAGGAGCGAGCTCCACAGGGTAATCGTAGGGCAAGATTACCTTATTGAACGTCTCATGGTGGCTCTTATCGCCGATGGACATGTGCTCCTGGAGGGAGTGCCGGGTCTTGCCAAGACCAAGACCCTCACCGCCCTCACTACCTGCATCGATGCCCACATGGCGCGCATCCAGTTTACTCCCGATCTCCTTCCTTCTGACCTCATCGGTACCGAGGTATACCGCCCGCAATCAGGAGACTTTACCATTCGCAAAGGACCTATTTTTACAAACTTGCTACTGGCCGACGAAATCAATCGCGCTCCGGCCAAGGTGCAGTCTGCTCTTCTTCAGGCCATGCAGGAAAGGGAGGTTACGTTGGGAGAGCATACTTTTCAGCTCCCTACTCCCTTTCTCGTTCTCGCCACCCAAAACCCGATTGAACAGGAAGGCACTTACCAATTGCCGGAAGCGCAGCTTGATCGCTTCCTCATGAAAGTTAAGGTTGGATATCCAAGTTTTGAGGATGAGCTGCGCATTGTCGAACTATCCTCCCAAAAACCTCTTACCGATGGATCTCCCTCTTCGGCCAACGGCCCATCGCCAACCACCGAACATGGAGCGGCCCGAGAAGGTACGCTTCGAAAGATTATTCCGATTTCTAAGATTCTTGCGCTGCGTGCAGATGTCCATACTGTCTTTGTTGATCCCAAGATAGATCGTTACGTTGTTTCTTTGGTGCAAGCAACCCGCCAGCCCGCCCAACATAACCTGCAGGGACTCATCGAATGGGGTGCCTCTCCCCGTGCCAGTATTGCGCTCAAGTCCTGCGCCCGCGCCCTGGCGCTCATCCGGGGGCGAACCTTCGTCACGCCCGAGGAAGTCAAGGAAATTGCTCCGGACGTTCTCCGTCACCGTGTCGTGACTACCTTTGAGGCCGAGGCTCGCTCCGTTTCGAGCGATGAAATCGTGCAGACACTGCTTAAAAGCGTCAAGGTGCCGTAGCAGGCAAGGATCAGCATGCCTTTCGCGCTTGCCCAGGAGCAGCCACAGAAAAGAGTCGGAGATCTTCTCCGGCCGGGGATAGTGACCGAACTTAAGCGTTTGCAACTACGAACTCGCCGCAGCTTAAACGCCGATATTATGGGCAACTACCGCAGTGCCTTTCGAGGCAGCGGCCTCGTTTACTCCGACTTGCGGGAATATCAGCCGGGCGATGAAGTTAAATCAATTCATTGGAAGGCAAGCGCTCGCACTGGGAGGGTGTACGTAAAATCATACGAGGAAGATCGGCAACTGCGAATTGTTTTATGTCTGGATATTTCGCGCTCGACCCTGTTTGGAAAAGCGACTTCTAAACAGGACAAGATTTTGGAATTCGCAGCTCTGATAGCTCTCTTAGCCCAGAACAACCAAGATGCTCTTGGCGTGTGTCTCTTTTCATCAATTATTGAAGACTATCTCCCTGTGCGCCGTTCCCCGCTTCAATTTCAAAGGGTACTCTCCACCCTTCTTGCGCCGCGAAATCTTCCCAGAGCAACCAATTTGGTGGCACCACTTGAACACCTCGAGCGCTATCAACGCAAATCGTCGGTCATTTTTTTACTATCTGATTTTTTCTGTCCGCCTTTTGAGGACGCGTTACGACGCCTTTCTCACCGCCATGACGTCATTTGCTGCCATATTCACGATCCGTGGGATGAAAAGCTACCGTCTGTCGGCATTGTTGAACTGGAAGATCCCGAGTCGGGTAGCCGCGTGCTCTTTGATTCCCATAGCGCGCGCGCTCAAAGGCACCTGAGAGAGTGGCAGGAACGCCGCCGCCAAGCGCTTCGAGACTGCACGCTGCGCTGTGGGGCAGACCTGGTGGAGATTGATGAACGCCCGCTGGCCGCTCTAACAACTCTGATGCGCTCCCGAGCGCGACGAATGTCAAGGTAGCGCTATGGCCACCAGCGATCCCTTACCGACACCATACGACATAGCCCCACTGCCGCATTTCGCCTTTGAGCCCTCGGCTTCTACCTGGATAATTTTTGGGCTTGCGGCGCTCGCTCTGGCCCTCTTGGCATTGGCGATTCGCTATGCGGGGTTGAGGCGGCAAAGCCCTGCGAGAGCTGCTCAAACCCTTCGCTCCCGTCTTCTTTCCATGCGCGCCCAGTCCCCGCAGGCTAATACACGACACACTGGTGAGGAACTAAGCTTGCTTTTGAGAAGATTTTTAGCTTCACGATTTGGAGCTTCAATTCCTGCTCTGTCGCGAACGGAACTTGAAGACTATTACCTCAGATACCCGGAAAAACCGTGGGCGGATCTTTTTCGGGCAGTGATAACACTTGAGGATACTAAGTACAGCCCCCAGCCTTCCGATGCGGCCACGGTAAAGGCCCTTATTGATACATGCCTGACTGCGCTCGATCTCGTTATGGAGGAAGCATGATGGATTTTTTGTATCCCCTTACCACCATGTCCTTTGCTTATCCGTGGCTGCTCCTTGCCCCGATCTCCGTCGGCTTTTGCATGTTCATACGCCACCGCCGCTCAGCGGCAGCGCTCTGTCCCGCGGTGGGCGCTCTGGCTCAGGCACCTGGCAGAATTCGTATCGTGCTTCGGCGCTTCAGTCTCGGACTTCTCGGACTTGTCACTGTCATTATGCTTTCGCTAGCAGCGGCTCGCCCGCAGCGTATTACCATTGCAGACCAGCTCAACAACGGCAGAAATCTCGTCCTGGCACTGGATGTTTCACCCAGCATGTCCGCTACGGACTTCCGTTCGGGAGGACGTCGCATGACACGCCTTTCAGCAGTGCAACAGGTCGTGACCGATTTCATTGACGCGCGGCCCTTTGACCGCATGGGCCTGGTAGTATTTGGCGGCAGGGCATATCTGCAATCGCCACTTACCCGAGACCGTAGTGTTCTTAAAAACTTGGTGGGTCGACTCGAGGTTGGCATGGCTGGAGACGGAACAGCTATTGGTGACGGACTGGGCCAGAGCATGAAGCGCATCGAAGAAATGAGAAAGAGCGCCGGGCAGGCTGATATCCCTGCTGCTATCATTCTGCTGACTGATGGTGTCAGTAACGCGGGCCAGGTGAATCCAATTAAGGCAGCCAAGGTGGCAGGCGACCTCGGAATAAAAATTTATAGCATCGGCATAGGGTCTAAGGAACCGGTCACGGTGTCTCTTCCCGGAGGAATTTTTACGCAGCAGGTGCAGGCGCAAGCTGAGTTTGATGAGGAAACATTGCGCGAGATGGCCGACCTAACCAAAGGTAAGTATTTTAACGCCATGTCATTGGAAGATCTCTCCAAGGTATACCGCGAAATTGACAAATTGGAGACAAGCGCACAAGACGAGCCGGGCGCGCCGATAGTTGAGGAACTTTTTTGGAACTACGCCTTGATAGCCCTAAGCGCCTACGCCCTCTACGTGGCACTCACCTGGACTGTTTTTTTGAGGGTGCCCTAATGGCGGAAGCGGGTTTTTTGGGAAGCTCCCAACTTGAGATTTGCTTATTGTTGGCGTTGATGGCGTCGTCCATCCTTCTTGGCTCGCGTACTCGATGCGCACGCATGAGCATGCTTAGGCTCTCTGGAAAATCGAAATCAATAGAAATCGCTGTTACCAGTATTCTTCTGTGCCTTTTACTTGCACTGGCGGTGCTCCGCCCCTACTGGGGAAAAAGCGAAACGGAAGTGCGAACCCAGGGAACCGACATCATGGCGCTGGTGGACGTCAGTTTGAGCATGATGGCTGATGACAGCCCGCCGTTTCGTTTGGCATTTGCAAAGCGTAAGCTCCTCGATTTGGTAAGCTTGCTTTCTCATCGGGTACGGGGAGACCGGCTCGGCCTGGTGCTATTTTCAGGGGAAAGCTACCTCTTCTGTCCCCCTACATCGGATTACGGCATGTTACAAACCTACATCAATGCGATTTCTACTGATCTCATTGCCTCCGGAGGGTCTTCGATTCTTGAGGGTGTTTCCATAGCCGTCAAAAGCCTGGAGTCATCACAGGCTCTTGCCAGCGCCGCAATTGAACATCCAACCCTCCTTCTCTTGTCTGATGGCGAAGATTTGGAATTTGATGCGTCGGCTATTTTGCGTATTCTTGCTCAGGCCAAGGTCCCCTTGTCAGCCATCGGCATTGGATCGAGCGACGGCCGGCCGATTCCCCTGGTCGGAGGGCAGTTTGTGCGGGATCGGAAAGGTACCATCGTACTTTCCAGACTGCGGGAAGATAATCTCACGCGCGTGAGTGAAAATTCCGGGGGAGTATACCGCCATGCGAGTTTGGATGATACAGACCTTGAAGCCGTGCTCAACTCAACCCGCCTCCGCGCCTCTTCCGCGGAGCGAGCTGAACGAATTATCAATTACCGAGAACTGGGCCCCTACGTGGCAATCGCTGCTCTCGCTCTCATATGCGTATGTTTCATGTTTGGTCGACAGGCGTTGCTGTTTCCGATGGTAGTCATGGCCATTACCTGGGCAGGCGCTGATTGGGCAAATGCCCAGGACGCTCCCCCTTCATCAAGCCTATCCGGAAGAAGCTTGAAAGACTCTTTTGACAGCAATTCCAGTTTATCGCCTTATGAAGCCTACCGCGCCTACGACCAAGGCGACTACGAAGGCGCTTTCAGGGGGTTTGAATCAGCCGTCAATTCTGATCCGAATGACCTAAAATCGCTTCAAGGCTTAGGCAATAGTCTTTTCCGGCTTGAACGCTATGACGAGGCGCGAACGGTTTTCGATAAGCTGCAAGCGCATGCCGAATCGGGGCGCCAAAAATTTGAGGGCCTTTTTAACCGGGGCAATGCCGAGTTGCAGCTTAAGGATGCCAAACAAGCCATTCAATCGTACGAACAGGCGCTGGCGATTAAACCAGGCGACGAAGCCGCTGAACACAATTTGAGCATCGCTAAGAAAATGTTGGAAATGGCTCCTCCAACTCCCTCCCCCCAGCCCTCGTCAAGTTCAAGTAACCAGGATTCGTCATCGTCGAGCGCAAGTTCCACAACTTCTTCGGACAGCGCAAGGTCAGAGTCCTCGCAGTCGAGCACTGGGTCCGGCAGCGGTGAGAACAAATCTTCAGGTGTCAGCTCCTTCGACAAATCCGCTTCAACAGGCGGATCGAGCGGATCAGACGGTGCGAGCTCAGACGAAAGTAGTTCTCCGGCAAGCGCTGCACAAGAGAGGGAAGCAAGCAGTGGAAGGGGCCAAGCTTCTTCGCCGAGCCAACAGGATAACCAGAGCGCTGCGCCTCCAGACAAGAGCAGAGGAGACTCTTCTCAGGACTTGCCGCGGCACGATCCCAAAGCGCTCAAAGAGGAAGAGGCAAAATCTTGGCTTGATTCGCTTTCAGATTCTCCGCCCCTCGTCTATAAGAAAGGAAGATCACAACGTCGAACAGGCGAGCAGTATTGGTAAGATGAGGTACATACGAGCCGCCCTCCGGGGCACTTTTCTCGATCACCAAAGGACATTAAAAGTGTCCGCAGGTATCTCGAAAGGACAACATTGCACCGGCCGAAAAAAGGGTCCATCCCGAATAAATTTTGACCATACACATTGGTTATTTTCATGGGCCGCCGGTATCTTGGTGGTTCTGTGTCTCCCCTCTTTTGCTGCGTCTGTTTCTGCCCAGACACCGGCTCTCTCGCTCGATATCGATCCGCGGTCGGGCAGTCTCAATGATGATTTCATTTTTAGCGTTACTCTCGATGGCATCTCCTCCGGCCCGCATCCGTACCTGACCGGCGGAGATGACTTTCAATTGACACTTCTTGGGCCAAGCAGCCAGATTTCAATGGTTAATGGCAATGTGCTGTCACGCCTTTCTTTTCGCTATCGCTTGATCCCCAAAAAGACCGGCACCTTGCTTACCCCTGCGGCTGAGATTGAGATCGACGGCCAGAAATACAAGGCCGGCTCACTTCAGGTCGTCGTAAAACCAGGCCCCAGCGCCCCGAGTAGCGCGCAAGGGGACGCGTTCCTGCGCCAATCGGTTGATAAATCAAAGCTCTTTGTAGGCGAACAAGCCGTTAATAGTCTGGAGCTCTACGCCGCTGTTCGCTTGCTTTCCCCCCAGATTCTTGATTTGTCGTACGATGATTTTTCTAATTTCGAGATGGGCCAGGATGAACAACTCTCCCGCATGCTGGGCGGAAAAAGTTATGCGGTAACCCGCATCAATCGGGCGATTTTCCCCCTGAAGTCCGGCACCCTTGATATCCCGGCCCGCAAGGTTCAGGCCAAAATTGCGGCTCACCGTTCCCGCCGATTTCCTTCTTTTGGAGGCGCCGACCCTTTTGACGACGATTTTTTCGGCGGATTTTTGGGGACCATGTCCTATGAGCAAAAGGTACTGACGTCAAACCCCCTTTCTCTCGAGGTTCAGCCCCTACCGCCGACGCCGCCGGACTTTCCATCCTGGGACATGCCGAACCCTTTGGTGGGAGAAACGACGGTCAAGGTATGGGCGGACCCGGGAACTATTAAGGTCGGGGAAAGTAAAACAGTTCATGCACGAGTTGAAACGTTCGGTAATAGCGCCCCCCTCAAGCAAGCGCCGCTTAATCTTGGCTCGGCAGTGCGGATCTATCAGGAGTCCCCGCAAGTTCAAACCAAGCTGGTCGGAGGGCGATTACTTTTCTCTCGAGAGTTTTCCATTTCGATGGTGCCCCTGCGCGAGGGAGCGCTCACCGTTCCCTCCCTGCGTTTGGGATATTTTGATGTGAAAGACAGTAGCTTTCACGAGGCCCGTAGCGAGCCAATTTCTTTCGAGGTTGCCCCCAATCCCCTGATAAGCACCGCAAGCATCGGTGAGGCATCGAGCGTACCGACTCTTTCTGCCTCATCCATGTCTTCGACTTCTCATCAAACGAGCAGTCAAGGCTCTTCCCCGCCGCCACTCGCCTACCAGGAACCAACGTGGCGGGAGCGATTATTTGACTCAATAAGTCTTGGCGCTAGCGCGCTGTTTGTCGCCGCCTTGGCACTCTGCGTGTTCCTTTCCTATGTTGCACGCGGCGCGTGGTTGTCAGCGCAGAGCACTCGCCAACTCCGCCGCAAGGTGCGCGAGGCGACAAGCCCTAGTGAACTTCGAGAAATTCTTCTTTTTCTCTTGGCCAAAGACAATTCTGGTTTACCGGACGACTTACCTCGGCTGGCGGAGGCCATCAGCAACCCCGATCTGCGCTTTGCAGCAACATCGCTGATTGATGATATGGATAGGTTCGTCTACGGCGGCGCCACGTGGGGCCCGCAAGAGTTGCAGGCTCTAAAGGAACGCATGAAAGAGATGTTATCACGCCTATAAAAGAAAATCTTGGGATGGTAATCTTTGCTTTCGGTCATTCGATCCTCATGATATCATAAGAAATGCGTTTACCAAGTTCATCTCAGGTTCGCCGCCAGGAGGAGAAACTACATTCCGCTCGCACCATGAGTGGGTCGGAAAAGCTAAAGATAGCCCTGGCCCTGAGCAGTTTTGCTAAGAAGCTCCACGCCGCATGTTCGAACAAGCGCTCATAGAGTCAACTCAGCTGTTGAGAAAGGCACAGATGCAGGGCGTGTGTGGCGGCTTTGCATTAATAGGCGGTCTTGCGGTCAGCGTACGAGGTGTCCCACGCGCTACTTGCGATATTGACTTTTTGGTTGAGGTCTCGGATCGAGACTGCTCACGAGCCGCTTCCTTGCTGGACGCAGAGTATTTTCCGCCGGATTTTGGAGATCCGCTAGCCGGGGTATTTAGGTTCCGTTCAATCAAGGCGAGCACGGACATCGATGTTCAGGCCATCCGGCTCGGCCCCAAACTATCTTCGGCGGTCTTGACTGACATTAGTGATATTCCTTTGGGCGAGCTGTCTCTTCCGGTTGTGGGGGTACGCGGGCTGATTGTTCTTAAATTGTACGCGGGCGGTCCTCAGGATCTTTTGGATGTAGCCCAATTGATCGAGGTTAGCGCGCTTGCAGATCACGGCTTGAAGGAATTGGAGGTTCTCTGTTCTTCGTTTGGGCTGCAGGAGTCACTCGCGCAAGTGGTCAGAAAGTAATCAGAAGGTCCGTTTACGCCTCTTCTATGGAAGGATACAATTACCAATAACACTTCAGAATGCCCTGAGGCAGTCGATACCGACCGGCGGTTGTGATTATTCCGGCCGCGGATGAAAATGCCCGGTTTGCGGCCATAGTATGGGGAATGCTACCAGTGTGGTCTGGCCTCAAGTACTCTCAGAACTAGCCCGGACTTCTTACCAGCCGAAGTCC
>CAZPBV010000129.1:0-9309 GCA_964584675.1 uncultured Bdellovibrionales bacterium | reverse complement strand
CTCCAACTATTTAGCCCCAAAACACCCCGCCCTACCTTCACTTCGAACTTACTAGGCAATTTCCGTAGGTTACCAATGTTTCTAGCTATATAATTTCGTTTCTATCAGTGAAAACTACTACGCTCCTATCGCACTCTCCCGGCTTGTTGCTTCAAGGGGCTATACAGTTTAAGTGCATATAACTTGCGTGTTGATAAAACACATGGATTTGCCAACATCGTTCATGCCCTGTGGCATCTCAACTCATTAAAAATACAGTACTTTCTAGAATTCGCGGACATGGAAGGGGGTGGGTATTTACCCCGCGTGAGTTTATGGATCTCGCAGACCGGAGAACTATAGCCGTCATTCTTGGGCGTTTATTGGCAGAGAGACTAAGACCGCCTTACCAACCGAGGTGAGTAATTAAGTTAGAGAGATCCCAATAGGGCGTAATGGATTGAATTGTATGAAATTAATTTAATTGGATGTATGCTTAAAGTAATGTATAATAGCCACTATAATACATAACGTCTATTATAATAGACTTTTAAATGAGCGGACGACAGGGACATGCAACGCCCCTCCCGGTGCTACATGCATTAAAGAAGGTGGGAGATGATATTCGTGACGCACGAAGACGTCGTCGTATTCCAGTTAATGTATTAGCGCAGCGCGCTTCCATTAGTCGAATGACCCTCAATAAAATTGAAAAGGGGGACGGGGGAGTTGCTATTCGAAACTACGCAAGTGTTCTTTTTGGATTAGGGCTCTTAGAAAGGCTTAGAGACATTGCTGACCCCCGACACGATATCGTTGGGCTAACCTTAGAGAAGGAGCAATTGCCAACTCGAATTAGAGAAAAGGGTAGCGTGAGATTACAAAGAAGAAATTAGTGCGCCATGGAAAACGAGATTCTCATATACTTAGATCTTCATGGAACGGTCCATTTAGTGGGGCGGATGTGGACACATATGAGACAGGGCCGAGAGAGTGCCTCTTTTGAGTACGAAAAAAGCTGGCTTAACCTCCCAGAACGATTCTCGCTAGAACCCGCTCTGACCATAGGTCCCGGACAGTTCCATACCGCAACCGGAAGGGCAATCTTTGAGTCAATGGGCGATTCGGCACCCGATAGGTGGGGGCGTTTACTCATGAGGCGAGCGGAAAGGCACCGCGCTCACCAAGCAAAGGAAACCCCTCGAACGCTTCGTGAGATTGATTACCTATTAGGGGTAGATGACGAAGCCCGGCAAGGGGCCCTCCGTTTTGCGACGAAATTAGAGGGATCATTTCTGGCGGTATATGGCACTAAAAAGATTCCTCCACTTATTGGGTTACCAAAGCTATTGTCTGCTACCGAGCGTATCATAAGCGAGACAGAGTCAGATCGTGACTTACGACTATTACTTGCGCCCGGCTCTTCACTGGGAGGTGCTCGCCCGAAAGCTTCTATTCGAGACAAGGATGGTTCTCTCGCCATAGCTAAGTTTCCTAGCAAAGACGATGAAACGAGCGTAGTACTCTGGGAAGCGCTTGCTCTGATGCTTGCTGAAAAGGCGGGCATTTCTGTCCCCGTTTGGCGACTTGAAAACATTATGAGCAAACCGGTTCTTATAATCCGACGCTTTGATAGGGAAGGCTCGCACCGAATTCCTTTTCTATCAGCCATGAGTATGCTTGGCGCGCGGGATAACGACACACGAAGTTACCTTGAGCTTGTGGATGTGTTACGAAAATATGGGACTTCTCCAGCGAAAGATATGGAGGCTCTTTGGCGGCGCATCGTATTCAATATTTTAGTCTCAAATACTGACGATCATTTACGAAACCACGGTTTTTTGTGGCATGGTCCTTCTGGGTGGAAATTGTCTCCAGCATATGATTTAAATCCTGTACCAAGTGATATTAAGCCTAGAATTCTGAGCACAAACATCGACCTTCATGATGGCACCGCGTCTTTGAAATTAGCTCTTGAAGTGGCCTCATACTTTGACATTTCCAGTGAGAAGGCACACATCATCGCTTTAGAAGTAGGACAAGTGGTCACTCAATGGAAGAAGCTGGCAGCGAAGTTGGGTCTTTCATCGCGAGAAATGAGTCGCATGGAATCGAGCTTTGAGCACCAAGACCTTCAACAAGCGCTCAGTTTCTCTCAGAAACCGCGTCTGAGTTAGCAATTTGGCATTTCTTTATAGCGAGGGGAGAGGAGTAAGAAAAAACCGAAAGGGGACTATGCCGCTCAATCAACGAGCCTATCGGTTGGGCAACGCCGGTGCAGCTTATTACGAGCCGTTAAGTCAAGTTTTGAAGAGTCCCTCGACATCGAGCAGGATTCCTGCTTTTTGCGGTTAATGACGCCAAGCTCAACGAAGCAGGCGTAATAGTGGATTTTTCCGCTTCCTCACGCTAGACTTGCGCCTGATTAACGGTAATTACCAGTGGAAACGCAGCTCCAAGACTCAATTTATATCGAAGATGAAATGCGGCAGTCCTATATGGACTACGCGATGAGCGTCATCATTGGGCGCGCGCTGCCCGATGTTCGAGATGGTCTTAAGCCCGTGCAACGCCGGGTGCTGTATGCGATGTTCAGCGAAGGTCTCGTATCCAATAAAAAGCACTCCAAATGCGCCGGCGTGGTGGGCGAAGTTCTCAAGCGATTTCATCCACATGGAGATTCCTCTGTATATGAGGCGTTGGTGCGATTGGCGCAGCCCTGGACCCTGCGGTACCCCTTGGTTGATGGACAGGGAAACTTTGGTTCGGTTGATGGGGATCCGGCAGCGGCATATCGTTATACCGAATGCCGCTTAACCGCCCTGGCTGAGCGTTTGCTCGAGGATATAGACAAGGAGACGGTTGATTTTTCTCCTAACTTTGATGACACCACCCTTGAGCCGGTGGTTCTTCCGGCACTCGTTCCGAACCTCTTGGTGAATGGCGCCGACGGGATTGCGGTTGGGATGGCAACGCACATCCCACCTCATAATCTTGGGGAAGTAATAGACGGCACTATTGCTCTTATCAAAAACCCATCGCTGAGTCTTCCGGAGCTCATGCAGTATATCAAGGGGCCGGATTTCCCGACGGGCGCAACCATTTATGGTCGAGATCCCATAGTAAGCGCCTATGCCGATGGCAAGGGTATTATCCAGATTCGAGCTCAAGCAACAATTGAAACTATCAAGAGCGGCGGCAAAGACGTGACTGCGATTGTTGTCACGGAAATTCCCTATCAGGTGAATAAGGCCCGGCTGCTCGAAAAAATCGCTGATTTGGTCAATGAAGGCACCATCGACGGAATTTCAAAACTTCGAGATGAGTCCGATCGGACGGGCATGCGCATCGTTGTCGAGATCAAGCGCGACGCTACAGCTGAGATTGTACTTAACCAGCTCTACAAGCTTACCCCCATGCAAGAGAGCTTTGGCATTATTAATCTCGCTATTGTTGAGGGGCAGCCGGTGGTGTGCTCGCTTGCGCAGCTGCTTACCCATTTTACGAATCACCGCCGTGACGTTGTAACACGCCGCACTCAGTTCGATCTGAAGAAGGCGCAGCAGCGCATGCACATTCTTGAAGGGCTGCGGATAGTACTTCTTAACCTTGATGATGTTATTCAGCTTATTAAGACCTCTCAGACTCCGCCGGAAGCTCGTGCAGGCCTGTGCGCCAAGTATGGTCTTACTGAGATTCAGGCAAATGCTATCCTGGATTTGAGGCTCCAAAAACTCACCGGCATGGAGCGTCTTGCTATTGAGAAAGAGCATCAAGAGTTGGCCCTTGAGATCGAACGGCTCATCGGTATTCTTGCCGACAGCCAAAAGATTGACCAAATTATTATCGATGAGTTAACCGCCATTCGTTCTGAATTTGCAGACGAACGACGCACTGCAATTGTCGACGCTACCGGTTCTATTCAACTCGAAGATCTCATTGAAGATGAAGAAATGGTGGTTTCTATTAGCCGTCAGGGCTATATGAAACGCACCGCACTGTCGTCTTACCGAGCTCAGAAGCGCGGAGGAAAGGGCATTGTAGGAGCGGCATCCAAGGATGACGATTTCGTAGAGCATCTATTTGTTGCCTCAACACTCTCTGATCTTTTGATCTTTACCACCTTGGGGCGATTATATTGGCTCAAAGTTCACGAGATCCCGGAGGCGGGCAGGGCCGCTCGCGGCCGCGCGCTCATTAATTTGGTCGGTATGAAGGGCGAGGAGCAACTGACGGCGATTTTGCCGGTGCGGCAGTTTGTTGAAAATCGCTACATTCTTATGGCCACCAAGAGCGGTGTCGTCAAGAAAACGGCCCTGATGGAATTTTCGCGATCGCGTCGCAATGGCATCATTGCTTGCACCTTGGATGAGGGCGACGCCCTCATTAGCGTTGCTATCACCTATGGCAAGGACGAAGGAATACTCGCCACAAAGAGCGGCATGGCTATTCGTTTTTCAGAGGAGGACGTTCGCTCCATGGGTCGTTCGGCCCGTGGCGTCAAGGGCATCAACCTTGATGCGGGAGATGCGGTTGTCAGCATGACGGTGGTGGCAAGCCCGGCAGAACAGGCGGTAATCGCGCGTGCCACCGAGACCGCGTTATCTCAAGAGGCGGGGGCTGACAACGTTGAGAGCGGAGATTCCCGAGTCAACCAATCGGGAACGCTTTTGACGGTCTGTGAAAACGGTTTCGGCAAACGCTCACTTCTTGAGGACTATCGAGTGCAGGGACGTGGCGGCAAGGGGCTTATCGATATTAAAACCGAGGATAGGAACGGCCCGGTAGTGGGAGCTTGCGCAGTTACCAATGATTCAGACCTCATGATAATTACCTCGTCCGGAAAGGTGATTCGTATTCGCGCCAAGGACATTTCAGTGATCGGTCGCAACACCAAGGGCGTCAAGCTGGTCGATTTAGAGACCGGGGAAAAGGTTGTTGCCGTTACCCAGCTACGAGAAAAAGATTCAGAAGAATGAAATCCGTTGGTGTGGTCGGCCTTGGGAATTGGGGAACCGCGCTTGCCAACCACCTTGCATCCAAGGGCATTGATGTTCTTGGGTGGAGCATCGAAAATGAAATAGTTGAAAGTATCAACTCAACCAGAAGAAATTGCCGCTTTCTTTCTCACGCTCTCCTCAGTGAAAATTTGCGCGCGACGACAAAACTGCCGGAGGTTGTGGCGCTCAAAACCTTGATTTTAGCCCTTCCATCTGCTGTCTTCTCCTCCGTTGTTCCTGACATGGATATCTCGGCGGATACGATTGTGGTAAGCGCCATTAAGGGAATAGACGGCGCTACTCTTCTGACGCCCCTGCAATATTTTCAGACGCACGGCGCCCCGTGCGCCGGATTAGCCGTTCTTTCAGGCCCAAGCTTCGCACGAGATATCGTGCTTCACCGCCCATCAGGTGTCGTTGCCGCCTCTCTCGACGAAGCCATAGCTCGCTATACTGCCGAGCTCTTTAGAGCCGACTGGATGAAGGTGTACATTTCAACCGATCCACTCGGGGTGGAACTTGGAGGGAGTGTAAAGAATGTCATAGCGCTGGCCGCAGGAGTTTGCGATGGCCTCGAGCTGGGCGATTCGGCTCGAGCGGGGCTCATTACACGCGGACTTGCGGAAATGATGCGCTTAGCTTCAGCAATGGGGGCCGACATTCGCACACTTTCAGGGCTAGCCGGGCTTGGAGATCTTGTGATGACCGCAAGCTGCGACACCAGCAGAAACCGCACCGTTGGTTTGCGGCTGGGCAGAGGCGAGAGACTGGAAGACATCCTGCGCACCCTCGGCTCTGTCGCCGAGGGCGTCGAGACTACGCCCCATGTTCTCAAGCTGGCTCGTAAATATCAGGTTGAAATGCCCATCACGGAGCTTGTATTCAAGCTCCTCAACAAGGAAATCACCCCGCAGGAATGCGTACGAGAGTTGCTCTCTCGACCAATGAAACGCGAATGGGAGTGACGATGCGCCGTCCATGGCGCACAAGTCGATCTCTTGCAAGCTCGGAGGAACTTCTTTGCTAAAAGAATAACTCTTTTGCTACTGCCACCGCCACCTCGCGCGTGTCGGGCTTATATTCATTGCGCTCCACTTGCGCTTTGATTTCTTGCACCCGGTCGGCCCGCGATGTGGTTGCGCTCGCTTCGGTGCGCCCGAAGTCGGACGCTAGCTTTACCGCCTCCACCCCCTGCGGCGCCTCTTGAGCTTGTTGTGATTGCGCCTGAGAGCTTGATGTCTTATCGCTCAGGCTTACGAATAGGTCATTGAGCCCCGATAGGCCACGTATCTTCATGGTTCACCTCGTCCTTGACAATGGATCCCGCGAGCACCCTTTCTGCTCCTGGAATCTCAGGTTTCCTTTGCAGTTCAACCTTCCATGGCCAACGAACAAGGAAGCTGCCCCTCACGGAGCTGCCACTGTTGTTGATGTTGTCGCTTTTCGGCATAAAAGCGCCCGCCGAAGAAGCGCAACGAGAATCCTTTCTGCACCTGTGAATTCGTCACAATGAGAAGGGAACTTAAGCGCAATATTTAGTGTCGGCTCATAAAAAGCTTGAAACCAATATCAGCTTCAAAACATCGTCTCACTGCGCTCATGTGCTTGAATTTTTTGGCGATGGCTTCTTAAATGGGATGAATTCTGCCCAAACCTGTTTGTTGAATCTCAGTGGGATATCGGGATAAAAGAGAAGATGAAAGTAGAAATTATCGCCATTGGCCGGTCCCGGGAGGAGTATGTGCTCTCTGCGGAGAGCGAATACATCAAGCGCCTCAAGGGATTTACCTCAGTACAAATCACCGAACTAGAACTGCGCGGCGCAAGGAATCTTAGTGAAGATAGACGCAAGGACAAGGAGGCAGATCTAGTTCTTGGGAAGAAAGCAAAAACCACTTTCCTGATTGTGCTGGACGAATCGGGAAAGCAGTTTACCTCTCAAAAATTGAGCACCTACATCCAGCAGCGACAGTCACAGGGCAAATCTCATTTTACCTTCGCGCTGGGCGGCGCTTATGGGTGGAGTCCCCGGGTGCTTCACGCAGCAGATCTCGTACTATCGCTCTCGCCACTCACTTTTTCATACCAACTGGCGCGCATTGTACTTATGGAACAGCTTTATCGAGTCATGAGCATCATCAACGGTTCGCCATATCACAAGTAGAGGCAAAGGTTTGCCTAGGGTAAAGCCTCGCTGTATACTCGCCCCCAATGAATTTGCCTGGGTCGCACAGCCTTTGCAGCGTCAAGTAGAGTTCATGGGAAAAGCCTCATCTGCCCTTGCGGCTTGTGCGACAAGTCTTCGTCTTTCCTCTGGGGCTATACTTTTATGGCTAAAAAATTCGCCTCTCTCAGTATTAGAAAGATAGCCGGAGGCAAAGACCCGGTTCGTCTTGTTGAAGAGTTCATTGCAAAACGGGGCTTTGATCCTGAAAAGACATGCCAGCACAGATCGGCTGACAGTGTGAGATGGATGCTTGGTCTTGGCAATGAAGAGGATCTCGAGATCCTTGCCGAGGGGCTCAAAGTCGCAGCCGAAACAACAATCTATATGGGCATTAATGTCATGACTGTTCCAGTGCGCGGGTCCCATGATCTGTTGGCGGCGGCTTTGCAAATTGCTGATGGGCTCATCGGAATCAAGGTGAGTCTCGTCGGCCACTATCTAGTATTAAGCGCGAGCATGGGAGCCTCCGGACTCAGTGTCGAAGAACTAGACTACAACTTTAAACTAATCACCGCTCAACAACCGTGGTTCAAAGAGGCTTTAACCGACGAGATGGGGTGGGAAACTCCTCCAGAAGATTGACCAAACGGATCAAGCGCCCCCCTGCTCTATTAAGAGCAGCGATTGATGCCGCCGTATTCCTATAGACTCTTTATAAGCTCGTCAGGAATGTCATAAAAAAACCTGCTCGGCTCCCGATAGAAGCCTGAAAACTCGCCGCTGGCAAACATGCCGCGGCTTGTCGCTCGCGTAAGATACAATTGTTCCATGGCTCGGGTAATGCCGACATAACAAAGACGCCGTTCCTCCTCCATTTCTTCCTCGACATGCAACGACCGATAATGCGGCAGCAAACCCTCCTCCAGACCGGTGAGAAACACATAGGGGAACTCAAGTCCTTTCGCCAAATGAAGCGTCATCAACGATACAAACTCAGGCTTATCCTGATTGCCTTCGACCAAATCAGTGGACGAGGTCAAAGAAACACGATCTAGAAACGTTTTCAGCGTTGCCATATGATCCACCGCCTGATCGAGCCGACCTCCCGACTCAGCTTCACGGCCAATTGCCTCAAGTTCCTTAAGGTTTTCAAGGCGGGATTGCACATTCGGATCTTTAAGAGTCTTCAATTTTTCGGCATAGCCGGTCAACTCTATTGTCCTCTCTATCAGGGTAGAAAGATAAGCAGTTGCCGCCGTAGCACTCAGCACTTTCACCAATTCAACAAACTGCCGCACATTTTTATTTGTTGCGGCAATGCTTTCAGCGGCTTTCATGAGCGGTATATTCTGCGCGCGAGCAGGATCAATAATGGATTTCAGTGCCTGCGCCCCAATGCCGCGCGGAGGCGTATTAATGACTCTCAGAAAAGACTGGTCGTCCGATTCGCTTACCACCAAACGCAGATAAGCAAGGATGTCCTTAATTTCTTTTCGTTCATAAAATTTTAATCCTCCAAAAATCCGATAGGGAATATGCCGATCGAGAAGGGCCTCTTCCAACGCGCGAGACTGGGCATTCGTGCGGTAAAAGATTGCCATGGCGCTCAATGGCACGTCGTTACGTTGGTGCCTGAAAATCTCATCGGCGACAAAGGCTGCCTCATCCATTTCATCAGAGCCGACATAAGAAATTATTTCCGACTCCGATTCCCGCTCTGTCCATAATTTCTTCTTGCGCCGTCCACGAATATGCCTAATCACATGATGGCCGGCTTCTAAAATGGTGGCGCTTGAGCGATAGTTCTGCTCCAGCAATACCACCTTGGCGCCCGGAAAGGCTCGATCAAACTCCAAAATATTACGCACCGATGCGCCTCGAAATTTGTAAATTGACTGATCATCATCACCTACAACAAGCAAATTTTTGTATTTGCCGGTTAACAATTCGACAAACAAAGATTGAACATGGTTGGTATCTTGAAACTCGTCTACCAACACAAAATGGAGCATATTTTGGTAGTATTGCAAAATTGTCGGAAACTGTTGCAAAAGAGTGACGGCATTCATGAGCAAATCACCAAAGTCCATGGCGTTTGCTCGTATGAGGGCTTTCTGATAGGCGTCATATACCTCCAGACGCAGCCGCTCTTCATATTGCGTA
>CAZPBV010000128.1:4350-9386 GCA_964584675.1 uncultured Bdellovibrionales bacterium | reverse complement strand
CACTTCCCGGCTACGAGCATCGCAGACACACTTCCTCGGCCGCATCAGCGGCTTGGAGCGATAAAAGGAAAGTATATTGGCCGCCTTTTGCTCCAGGCTTCCAGCAACCAAGAGTTGGCTCGGGTGGAGCGGATTCCCTGAGACATCAAATCGCCCGGAAACGAAAAACAATTTGCGATTACCGCAACTCAAGGCCCGAAGTACCCACTCATCCCTTCTTCTACGGCTCTCATTGTGCGGCAATCCCAAAGACTGTCTAAGCGAATTTGGCAGGAAGGGATGCTCATTGAGGGAGGCGGGAAGAGTTCCTTCATTGACCCCAAGCACCCCTACCATCGCGGCATCGTCGAGAGCAAGCTCCAACCATCCTACCAACTCCACCGCGTCTTGAAGCACCGGTTCCTCAAGTCCATCACCGGAGATAGCCGCGAGGATGAGTCGCATGGCTTCGGAAGCCTCCACAGCCTCGCCTCCCCTGAAAGAGCTCAGCTGCGACAACAGCTCGGCCATTTCCCTCAACCGATCGAGAACCTTAATCATCTCTGCGCTGACTTCCTCCACGGAAGAAAAAAGGCGAATCAAACATTGGCAAAGCGGCTCCGACCAGTCACCAATAACTCTCGCCTTGCCGCCAAGTTCCCCGATAAGCGCGCGCACTCCTTCGATCAACAACGTAACGTGGCGAGCCTCCATCGACTTTCCAAAAGCAGCTTCGGCAAGAGGAAGTACAGACTGCAAATGCCGCTCACTATAGGAATCAAGGGTGGCAAGAATATCTAATGTTCCTGATACCGCCGGATGCGAAGCGAGAAACCGTTCAAGCCAGGAGCATACGGCACGTATCCGAACGAGGGCTGAGAAATCCTCGAATCTGCCCGTTTCAAGGTAATCGCTAAGATGGGTAAGAAATCGTAGCGGTTCCATTTCGGCCAGAGACCGGCCTGAAGCGCTATGAACCTTCAAGCCATACTCTTCAAACACATGCTTTACATAGGACATGAGCTGCTCGTCGGCACAGCCTATCGTTATTTCGCTTAAAGACAGTCCTGAACCCTGCCTCGCTATTTCGCGCGCAGCTACATAGGCCTGATCAATCGGCCCAGAAGCTAACAATGCGTCTCCAGACGGCGGCTCAAGAGCGGGTTCGCCATCTCCCTGCTCACTCAGGAGGCCCCCATAGGGGTCAAACAAATCTTGCTCCTCTTCATTGGCATGGATAAGCGCGGTCACCGGCGCTGCGACATTGGCGAGAAATAGACGCACTATTTTGTGGCTCTCAATCGTGCCAAGGAGCAGGATCTCTGCTTCATGGGGCGATAGTCCGGCGCTCAAAGCAAGTAACCTCTCCCGGTGCATATCGCCGCGGCCACGAGACGCGAGGCATTCAAAGAAGTCCGCCGCCAATCGGTCTAGGACACCCCAACGCTCGTCACTCCCGCCCGGACAAAGCTTTTCAACATGAGCCGCAACATCAGAAAAGGCGACACACCCCGAAGCAAGCTCTACATAAAGATCTTCCACAACTCGAGCCAAGCCCGAGAACTGAACTTTTGCATTACCAGCAGCAGCGGGTAACAAAAT
This sequence comes from uncultured Bdellovibrionales bacterium, assembly GCA_964584675.1. Classification (GTDB taxonomy): domain Bacteria; phylum Bdellovibrionota_C; class UBA2361; order UBA2361; family JBGSMV01; genus CAZPBV01. Next base: position 7,805 of record CAZPBV010000128.1, on the reverse strand, counting down.
CTCCAATTCTTGCCGCGCACACCGAGCCAAGCAAGCCTCCCAAGCAAGCAATCGTTCCAGTTCACTTGCTAGGCGCATCCGCGGCACATACAAGAGCTCCGGCAACGCGCCCGCGGTAACCAGGCGCGGCGGAACTACGTACGATCCAGCGGCATGCGAACGAACTACCAGCCGTTCAAGCATACGCCGGCCAGCCCGCGCTCCCGGTGTAACCACGGTTACTGTTCTCATATCGAGGTACTCACCGTTCCAGTATTGTTCCCAACAGTAATCCTCGGCAGAAGCCAGCGCAGGGCGAGAGAGGCCAAGAAAGATCCGTTGCGGTGTCATGACATGGCAAGGATAACCAAAAGACTTTGAGGTGCACCAGTGTTATGTGGTACAAGCCTTAATATGGAGTTGGGCATGGAGTTATTTTTACTTGCAATTGGCGGACTTGTTATCGGGGCAGGACTCTCGACGCTTATACTGCGCATTCGCATGTCTGAGGCAATCGTAAGGGCGCGCTCAGAGAATAGCGTGGAAATTGCGGCGCTTCGCGAGCGATTGTCCGCCAAGGAGGGCCACATCGGTGCCCTAGAGGCGGATTGTCGCGATCTTCAGCGGGAGCTACAGTCATCCCAGCAGCATATCCTTGCTCTCACCACAACCAAGACCGAATTAGAAACCAGTCTGGAAAACGAGCGTCGTGCCGGCGCTGAGAAGATTGAGGTTTTGAATGAAGCGCAGTTAAAACTGGCCGATATTTTTAATCAACTTTCTGCTTCGGCCCTTAAGCAAAGCACCGAAGCGTTCTTGGAACTTGCGCATTCCCGTTTCGAGAAATTTCATGAGGTGGCACAGGGCGATTTGGAGAAGCGGCAATTATCTATCAATGAAGCGCTCAAGCCCGTCCGAGATTCTTTGCAGTTATTTGATAACAAGATTCAAGAATTGGAGAAGGTCCGAGTGGGAGCCTACCAGGGGCTCACCGAGCAGGTGCGCAATTTACTCGAAACTCAAACCCATTTGCGGCAAGAAACTTCTAAATTGGTAAGCGCGCTTTCCACTCCGCGAGTGCGCGGCAATTGGGGCGAGGTGCAGCTGCGTCGGGTAGTGGAACTCGCTGGAATGCTTGAACATTGCGATTTTGTAGAACAGGAGCACTTGTCTACCGAGCGAGGGGCTCTTTTCCCTGACTTAACCGTCCGACTCCCCGGCAACAAGTGCATTGTAGTCGACGCGAAGACGCCGCTGAGCGGGTTTCTGGAGGCCTTTGAGACTACCGATGAGACCGTCAAGAAGAGAAAGTTCGAAGAACATGCGCGACTGGTAAAAAATCATATTACCGCCCTCGGCGCAAAGTCTTACTGGGACCAGTTTGAGTCTGCTCCAGAGTTCGTCATCCTTTTCATGCCGGGCGAAAGTTTTATGAGTATCGCTTTTGAGCAGGATCCTACTTTGTTTGAATACGGTGTAACCAACCGGGTCATCTTAGCAACCCCTACTACCTTGATTGCCCTTCTGAAAGCAGTTGCATATGGGTGGCGCCAAGAGTCGCTTGCCGCAAATGCGCGTGAGATAAGCGATTTAGGGCGAGAGCTGTACAAGCGAATTGTGGATATGTCGGGAAATTTCTCAGATGTCGGAACCCGGCTGGCGAAGGCAGTCGAGAGTTATAATAAAGCCTTGTGGTCCCTTGAAACCCGAGTGCTAGTGAGTGCCCGCCGCTTCAAGGAGTTGCAAACTGCCGAAGGAATGCCGGAGATTGAAAGCACGAGCCCGCTTGAAGCTGCTCCTCGATTGATCCAGTCGAACGAGTTACGTTCGCAAGTTGAGACTTCTTCTTAGCCGGTGAGGTATGCAGGCGGGTACAGCTTCTTCAGTGCCGCTCTTGGTTGAACAGGATCCCTATCTGCGTCCTTTTACCTCCCGGCTTCGCGAGCGACAGCAAACAGCAAGGGAAATCCGCGACAGACTCTGCTCAGAATCAGGCAGCCTGCGAGAATTCGCTAATGGGCACCACTACTTTGGGCTTCACCGAATGTCCAATGGCTGGATACTGAGAGAATGGGCTCCTGGCGCCTCTCACATTTTTTTGCTTGGTGATTTTTCACAATGGCAAATTGACCCTCAATTTGCCCTGAGCCGCGTGAATGAGCATGGCATATGGGAGATTAATCTACCGGCATCAGTACTCTCGCATGGAACGCTCTTTCGCTTACGCATGGTATGGCCGGGAGGGCAAGGAGATCGCATTCCCGCCTATGCCCGTTACGTGGTTCAGGATGCCGGCACCAAAATATTTAACGCCTGCGTATTTGAACCTTCCTATCAATGGAGGAACTCGAAATTTCAAGCAACGAAAGAAGCCCCTCGCATCTACGAGGCTCACGTTGGCATGGCCCAAGAGGAGGGGCGCATCGGCGCCTATCGGGAATTTGCGGAGCGCATTATACCCCGGATTGTCTCTGCCGGCTATAATACCATCCAACTGATGGCCGTGCAGGAGCACCCGTACTATGGTTCATTTGGCTACCAAGTTTCCAGTTTCTTTGCCCCCTCATCGCGCTTTGGAACCCCGGACGATCTTAAATTTCTTATCGATTGCGCCCACCAACAAAAACTCGCAGTCATTATGGATTTGGTGCACTCGCATGCCGTCAAGAACGAAGTTGAAGGGCTGAGCCGCTTCGACGGCTCCTATAGTCAATACTTTCACACCGGTCCGCGCGGCGAGCACCCAGCTTGGAACACGCGCTGCTTTAACTATGGACGAGATGAGGTGCTGCATTTTCTGCTCTCTAATTGCGCCTATTGGCTTACCGAATTTGGATTCGATGGCTTCCGCTTTGATGGGGTGACCAGCATGCTCTATCACCATCGCGGGCTCGGAACGCTTTTTACCAGCTACGATCGGTATTTTGATGACTCTGTGGATCTTGACGCCTGTGCCTACTTAACCTTGGCTAATGAGCTTATTCATTCGATTAAGCAGGATGCGGTCACTATTGCCGAAGATGTGAGCGGCATGCCGGGGCTTGCGGCTCCCGCCTCGTCTGGTGGCATGGGCTTTAACTACCGCTTAGCCATGGGTATTCCCGACCTCTGGATTAAGCTCCTCAAGGAAACCACGGACGAGAACTGGCACATGGGGCGGCTGTGGCACGAACTGACCAATCGACGTGTCGATGAAAAGACCATTAGCTACGCAGAGTCCCATGACCAAGCGCTGGTAGGCGATAAAACCATCATGTTTTGGCTGGCCGACAAGGAAATGTACACCCACATGCGAGTGGGCGACCAAAGCGTGGTCATCGACAGGGCCATGGCGCTCCATAAAATGATTCGGTTAATAACGCTTGCGCTCGCGGGTCACGGGTATTTGAATTTCATGGGCAATGAATTCGGACATCCGGAGTGGATAGACTTCCCTCGTGACGGCAACAACTGGTCTTTTCACTATGCCCGCCGAC
>CAZPBV010000128.1:0-4340 GCA_964584675.1 uncultured Bdellovibrionales bacterium | reverse complement strand
CGACAGTGGAGCTTGGTAGATAATCACGAACTACGCTATCATCAGCTCGCAGAGTTTGACCGCGCCATGATGAAGTTGTGTTCACGCCATCATCTGCTTGACGCAGCAGCAATTACCAAACTTTTCGAACATGAGGATCACCATACGATAGCATTTGAGCGCGCCGGCTTGATATTTATTTTTAATTTCCACCCGAGCCGGTCATATGAGAACTACACCGTACCACTTGGAAATACTCCCTGCCCTGGACGGGGCATTTTTCGAGCTGAACTGTTGAGCGACAACCCGCTTTTCGGCGGACAGGGGCGTATAGACCCTGAACAGGCGTACCCTGTGCGCGAAGATGCGCCCCCACGACTCCTCGTGTACTTGCCGGCTAGGACAGCTCTTGTACTCCACATGGAGGAACCGTAAACCAAAGTCTTTTAAAAAGACAGCAACGATGTCTCCGGAAAAAGACTGAACGGCCCCTATCGCCGCTGTTCTGCCCTTCGTTCTTCATGGTGCTGACAATTTTTTGAGCAGGTATTCTTGCCTCGTTCTTTAAGGCACGACTCGCACACCATCACCTCTTTGCCGCAGTGCGAGCAGGCGATACGCTCGGTGGAGGGATTACCGCAATGGGGACAGAGGGAAAATTTCTTGGAAGGTTGAAGACTTCCATCAACCGCCACACGGTGATCGAATACAAAGCACTCGCCCTCAAATGCTCCATCGGGGTACTGCTCTAGATACGCAAGTATTCCGCCCTCAAGCTGGAAAACGTTCTTAAACCCCTGGCGCTCCATTTCGAGGGCCGCCTTTTCACAGCGAACTCCCCCCGTGCAATACATGAGAATGGTGCTGTCCTTATCAAGCCCACAATGGCTCACGTACTCTGGAAATTCGCTAAATACTGAAATGCGGGGGTCGACGGCTCCACGAAAAACTCCAAGCGCTGTTTCGTATGTGTTCCTCGTGTCCAGCACGACCAGCTTTTCGCTCTGCGTGCCGCCCGCAGACAAGCGTTCGTGCCACTGGCGCGGTGTCAGAAAAGTTGCTGCTCGCTCTGACTTTTCAGGCATGTGCGTATAGGCGGGCCAGGACGTGATTATTTCCTTGCGAATATCTACCTTAAAGCGCCGGAATGGGATGCTTTCGCACTCATGTTCCTTGTAAGTCACCCCGTCCAAAGAAACCAGCTCGCCAAGCTTTGTTTTAAATTGTTCAATCCCCTGGCGGCCTCCGGCAACAGTAGCATTTATCCCCTCGGGGGCGACCAAAAATAACCCACCTAAACCCAACTGGCCGCCGATTTCCGTAAGGTCGCGCTGAAGCTCGGATAACCGATCCTTGTCGAGCGGCACAAATTTATAAAAAGCTGAAACAACTATCATCTCAGTATGCCTTGGCAAAAATTGCATCCACCGTAGCAGGCTTACCCGTCACTACACACACGCCCGAAACCCCCGACTGGTCAAATGGCAAGCAGCGAATAGTTACCTTGAGGCCAGCCAACATATCCTCGGAAGCCGGATCCTCAGACCATTTAGCGCGCACAAAGCCACCATGAATTTCCGGTTTTTCTTGATTCCGCGGAGTAAAGAACGCCTTAAAATCTTCAAAATTTCGAACCCCCGTTTCAATAAAACGATCGCGGTAGGACTGCGCCTCGTTCAAGTAATTACGTTGTATGTCAGGCAACGCCGCCAATACATGCTCCGCAAGGGCTTCGATGCTCACCGCTTCCTTTTCTTTATGTCCGCGATCACGTCTTGCCACCATGACTTTGCGAGATTCGACATCACGAGGGCCGACCTCGATACGAAGGGGAATGCCTTTTTTAATCCAATCCCAATTCTTCTCGCCGCCGCGCGCATCCCGTCTATCGATCAAGGAAACCACAGGATAACCCGCGTACACCAATCCGTTAAGGCGTTGCAAAATCTCCTCACCGTATTGCATAACGCTGGCCTGCGCTTCCGGTTTAGGAATGACCGGCAAAATGACAACATGCTTTGGCGCGACTCGCGGAGGCAGGCGCAAGCCATCATCATCGGCATGACACATAATAACACCCCCAATAAGCCTCGTGGAGACGCCCCATGAAGTGGTATGCGCAAACACCTGCTCTCCCTGCTCATTGACGAACTGAATATTGGAGGCCCGAGCAAAATTCTGGCCGAGATAATGCGAAGTGCCAGCTTGCAGCGCCTTCCTATCCTGCATCATCGCTTCAATACACAGGGATCTCTCAGCTCCGGGGAATCTTTCCATAGCCGGTTTCTCGCCGGGAATAACCGGCATCGCCAAAACCTCTTCCGCAAACTCCTGATACACTCGCAGCATCGTTTGAGTCTCACGCATCGCATCATCATGACTTGCGTGAACGGTATGCCCCTCTTGCCACAGAAACTCTGATGTTCTCAAGAACACTCGAGTGCGCATCTCCCAGCGCACAACATTAGCCCACTGATTAATGAGGAGCGGCAAATCTCGATATGACTGCACCCAGCGAGAAAACGACTCCCCGATAATAGTTTCAGAAGTGGGGCGCACGATGAGCGGCTCTTCCAGCTCACCCGTTGGCACCAGACGGCCGTCTTTCTCCTCCAAGCGATGGTGGGTAACAACGGCGCACTCCTTGGCAAAGCCGGCCACATGGCTGGCCTCTTTCTCGAGAAAGCTCAACGGAATAAAAAGCGGGAAATAGGCGTTCTCATGTCCGGTGGCCTTGATACGCCGATCCAGCTCGCGTTGAATATTCTCCCATACGCCATACCCCCACGGCTTAATCACCATGCAGCCGCGCACCGGAGAATTCTCAGCCAGATCGGCGGCCTTAATCACCTGCTGGTACCACTCGGGATAATCCTGGGCACGGGTTGGACTAATGGCGCAGGCCGACTCTTTGCTCATTTAGTTCTCCAAAACATACTGAAACATGAGAGGCGCCACGATGGAAGCATCCGACTCAATCACAAAGCGAGGACTCTTGGTCTCGAGTTTGCCCCAGCTAATCTTTTCATTTGGAACGGCGCCGCTATAGGAGCCGTACGAAGTAGTGCTGTCACTAATCTGGCAGAAGTATCCCCACAGAGGGCATTGCTCCTGCAAATCCTGAATGATGAGGGGGACCACACATATGGGGAAGTCACCGGCAATGCCGCCGCCAATCTGGAAAAACCCTACCGAGAGCCCCTGCTTCGCCTGCTCCCGGTACCACCCTACCAGAGCACTCATCTGCTCAGTACCGCTCTTCACTACATTGTACCGAGAAACGTGCTCCATCATGACATTTGCCACAAAAATATTGGCCATGGTGGAGTCCTCCCATCCGGGGGTCCAAATCGGCAATTTCTTTTCACATGCCGCCACCATCCATGAGTCTTTTGGATCTATCTGATAATACTTTTTCAGAACGCCCGAACGAATCAGTTCATAAAAATACTCGTACGGGAAATAACCCTTCCCCTCTTTATCCGCTTTCTGCCATAGCACCAGGAGCTCGTGTTCCATGCGACGCACCGCTTCCTCTTCAGGAATGCATGTATCGGTAACTCGATTCATACCGCGACTTCTAAGAGCTAGTTCTTCTTCCGGTTTAAGGGAGCGATAGTCCGGAATTCGCTCATAGTGTTCGTGTGCGACAAGATTAAAAATATCTTCCTCTAAGTTAGCGCCGGTACAGCAGATACCATGTACCTTGTCGCGGCGAATAAGTTCCGCTAACGAAATGCCCAACTCGGCCGTGCTCATAGCCCCCGCCAGTGTAACAAACATCCTGCCGCCCTTATTCAGGTGTTGCACCCAAGCCTCGGCAGCATCAAGGGTGGTAGCGGCATTAAAATGCCGAAAGTGTCGTTTCATGAAATCGGTGATAGTCATGGTGTTACTCCTTAGTAGTGAGATTCCTAACCCATTGAATTTACACTGTCAATTGGATCAACCGATAAATCGCCAAGGGCTGTTTAGCGGTGCGAAAAATCAGCCGTTAACCTAGTGAGATCCGCTATATGGTATACTACTAGGGAGGGACGTTTCGTCGAGCAGAAATGCCTATGAACCAGCGAATAATATCACTACTACATTCGGCAGTAAGTATCATGGCTCTCGGGGTTCTGATGTCTCAGTCAGCCTATTCTCAGGAAAGCCCCTTTGAAGCTCAGGTCTCATCGGAAGATCCTCTCGCGGTGCGAGCTGTCCAGTCTATTCACGACGCCGAGCCGGGCAAGGGACTTTTGTACCAACCCGTAGCTGCGCCTATTCGGCTCAGTCTCAAGAATTCGGTGCTCGGTCACTTCTCTATTCATCTGTCCTCCCGGCAGATAAAGAACTGGGTCTCGCAAATCAACTCCGGC
>CAZPBV010000127.1:0-9392 GCA_964584675.1 uncultured Bdellovibrionales bacterium | reverse complement strand
GTCTTCGCTACAGCTTCGAAATCTTGGTTTGGGACATCATTTCCGGTTACCGTCACATTTCGGGAAGTTGGCGAGAAGTTATACTGATCAATTTGCGGAGTGATAGAATAGGATCCGTCTGCAACTCCGTTAAAAAGATACTCGCCATTCCCATTAGTCACCGTAGAAAACATCGACGCCCCATCGAGGACTAATACAATGTTGGGCACTCCGTTGCCCGAGGCGGTGATCCTTCCACTAATCTTTGGCAAGCTATCGCCTAAAATATTCCGATAGACCGTCGCCAGATAGCCCCCGGTTTGCACACTGCCGATTATTGCGAAGTCCGGGAAGAGATCGAGATCAAAATCAGTCCAGCCAATACGGGCAGAAGAAACCCCCGCAAGACCCAAATTGGCATCCTCAAAGGTGCCATTTCTCAAATTTCGATACAGCCGCGAAGCATAGGAATATGGCGCTACGCCCGTACCACCGGTCAATAACAAATCATCATAACCGTCACGATTATAGTCCTTCCAAGCCGCTGAAGAAAAGGCAAGCGGGGGCAGACCGTGCCCTGTAGTCTCGGTGAAACTTCCATTACCGTTGTTGCGATATAACTTGGTGTAAACACCGCTATCGCCGGTGCCGGAAACCAATAGGTCGAGATCGCCGTCACGGTCATAATCACCCCAGGCCACCGAGGAAGCAGAAACGCCGACCAGTGACGCCTGGCTATTGACCGTAAATCCAAGACTGTGATTGTTACGGTAAATCCGCGAGACCGGCCCCGAACCGTCGTAGCCTGCTGCAACAAAGTCTGGATAGGAATCGTTGTCATAATCTCCCCAAGCCACCGACGGAATGGAATTGAGCCCCGATAAACCCAATGGGAGCTGGGAGAAGGTCATATTTCGAAGATTGCGGTATACCCGCAACATCGGGACAAATGAAGTAGTTTCGCCTGCAATCAGCAGGTCGGGATAGTTGTCCTTATCAATGTCAGCAAATTCAGCCGAACAATTTCCAGCAGGAGGAAGGCCATGCCCGGTTACTTCAACAAACTGTCCGGTAGAGCCAACCTGTCTAAATATCTTCGTCACAAACAGGCTTGAGTCGCTGGTGCAGGCGGCGCTGGTACAACCGGAAAGAAAAATATCGAGATTGGCATCATTATTGATATCAACCCACCTGCCTACCCCACGAGCTACCCCAGGAAGCCCCAAGGCTATCTCCTGAAAAGTTCCATCCCCCAGATTACGAAACACCTTTGATACGGTGGTAGTGCACGATGAAAAATCAGAACAGGCAGTAATAAGCAGGTCGGGATACGAGTCCTTGTTATAATCACCCCAATCAACGGACCCGGCCCACGCAATACCAATGCCAGGATCAACTTCAACAAATGAGGGGATAGCGTGAGCATTTCCATTTACCATCACGAAAAAAGCTACAAACTGAATAATGCCCCGAACATGCGCCCCCTGCCGAGTCAACCGAGCGAACACACGACAAAATAAATTAACCCAGTGATTCATCAGAGGGAACTCCAACAAACATACAACTCTTTTCACTCCGACCTCCCACCATATTCAATGAGAACTATATTTGACGCCACTCAGTTAATCAAACTCAGATACTCCTCCTGGCAGAGAATTCGCCCATCCAACCGCTGTGGTAAATGGGTTAAAGCATACCGGCTCGAACGAGCACAGACAGTTTTTCTTAGCTCTCCCCTAAAGAACATCCACGAAAAAAGTTCCTGGATATGCCGCGAGTAGTAGCGATTGGGAAGAGGGAAAAACGTTTTCTTGGCAAATTCAATGTCATGGGCGGTTATGCGAAACGGCCTCTGTACGACATCATCCCAAAAGGTTGTCTGCACCAGATTGTCGCTCGCCGGCGTAATGGAGTCCGGAACCTCGGACGCTATTTTCTCGCTGCTGCGTTTCCGATTCTCAGTGAGCCCTGGACGAAAACCCATTCTTCGTTGTTCGCCCTCATCCAAGGGAAAATAAAAAGCGGCCAAGCTCTCGCCGTAGGGATGTGCGGTAAAATACGGTGGAAAAAAACTCCCGGTTAGTCCGTTTCTCTCAAGTAGTTGATGTATTGATGATACGGTCTTCTTATAGTCATCAGGCTTATAGGGTCTATTCAGAATGTGGTATTCCTTGCCAACCAGCCCACAGCAGCCGAAACAATTGCGGCAGTTAAAGCAAAAGGCGCAGTACTCAAGGAATTGGCTCTGAGCAATGTTGTAACAATAGTGAATTTCGTAAGTGTTATCGACAGCCCCCGCTGTCATAAAGACACGCTGCGCCCGGTAACAGTTCACGCTGTCAATAACTTCTTTCAGAGAGCCGCCCCGCATGAAGTTGACGCAATCCTCGCTATCCGAACAAAAAAAGGTATTTTCGCAATTCTTGGTGTTTAGAAGATACGCGCCGCTGCTATTTTCTGATTTTTCCATCTGCTGCGCCTTCCAATAGGCCGCCGTGGTAAGCAGAAGCTCAAATCTTTGACGAGCACGCGAGTAGTGGTGTTGAGAGGATAGCTGTGCCGCTTGAATTCTTGCCAAGTACTCCTCGCGGCTATACTGCACGTTCTCAATGCAGTAACTCTTGTTGCGAAGGTTCCAACACAGAAAACAATGGGAGCAGTTGCGGCAATCAAACAGAAAGGCGCTATCGGTGCAGTTGTGACAATCAATCGCGAACAAAACCGAGTAGCAGCGAGCGCAGTCAACTAAATCCCTGCAGAGAGAGCTATGGAAGCTAAAGACACAGTACTGGCAATCGGTGCAACCAAGAGTGCGATAACAGTAATGACAGTCTTCACACTCTACTCCCGAGTGACACAAATAGCAGTTTTTGGAGAACCACCAATCGTCAGAATATTCACAATTCTCGTTGCCCAGTCCAATGTTGTGCGGGATTGGGCAGCGTTGAAATAAAGACCAAAGTTGTTCAAAGAAAGGCCTCCCCGGATCAAACTGAGCCCCTGGAGGATTGGCTTGCGAAATCCATTGATCGCGATGCCACACGGGATACGGGCACTGGGTGTCATAAACTGAAATAATATCACGTCCGCTCAAACCACAGGGTCTTCGATGCAGGTGAAAGTGTTGCCAGAATGAAAGCAAGTCACGAAAGCGCAGCCGCGGGTGAATTCGAGCCTGGGGTACTCCCAATCTCCGACGCATCTCCTGTTCAAAGGAACTAATAGAAAAAGAGATGCCGGACTTTTCACACGTACTCGTCATGGAGCGTTCAGCAGAGGAAAAGGCTACCCATGGACGGTATCACGCAAAGTTAAAACCTCACAACAAGCTACCTGCAATTTAGGATTGGGGCTGTTTGGCAGTTACAAGATCCTGCCAGCGGGCAAGCGTGGCAAGAACCAATGGGAAATCGGTGTCAGCATCCTTCGGTTCAGGTCTCCCTCTATAAGTCGTCTCGGCACCATCTCGCCACTGAATCACGAATCCATCATCAATAGAGCGAGCAGACATACCGATAAGCCGCATTATCCTCAAGGGCTCGAGATTCTCGCTGCCACAGTTCCGCCAAGTCTGAAGAAATTGGTTGAAAGCATAATTTTTCAAGCACTGAATAACCATAGCAAAATTTTTGGACGGCAGAACAAGGGGACTATCCGAGGGTTTCAGCCGACCCAGAGGGAGAAAAAATCCAACAAAGATGTTTCGAAGCGCCTCCAGTGTGCGAGCTGCCAGTTCCATCGTATCATGTTTAAGATCCGGATCATCCTGGAGCTTCCCCACCGTTCCTTGAAGCACCTGATCTTTATTGGCCACAATACGAAATCCACAATGACTATCAAATAAAAATTTCTGTACTTGAAGATACCTTGAAGGATTGGGAACCATGTGGCTGGGTTTCACACATCCAAAAATTTCCGGTAGTGCTTCAGCAATACCTAGATGCTCTCTTAGCAACTCAAGATAGACACACCTAAAGGCATCCAAAATGGCAATCTTCGGAAAACCCTTTGGCTTCCCAAGGAAATGAATAGCGGGGCAATAGCTGGAGCTTGACATGAGTGAGTCCATCAGGTCAGAACGGTGGGCTATAAGATCAAGTAGTACGATCGGCCTTAGTAAAGATCCCACCGTCCATCGTTCTTCTCTTGTCCACGGATTCAGATGAATAAGAAGACCTTCGGCACTGCCCTTTTCCCCACCCCCAGGGGAACCTATGTATGAGATGGCATCAATAAAAAATGGATCTCCAAGCTTTTCAGTGAGAGCGGCACGATGGGTTGTTGAAAGATCTTTTGCCCGCTCCATAAAGAGTTGCGCAAAGGCTTTCCAAAGTATCTCTGACCCCTCGACTCCCGGGGTCACCTCTTGAACAATCTGACGGGCGCGAGCAATAATGGCAAATTCCGCGCTAACAATATCCTTGGCAAACTTTCCTCTCGATGCTAACGCCACTCTATCGGCTACGAGCCCTTCAAAATATGCCGCAACTGCAGTGACCGCACCGATTGGCTGGGGGTCTGGTCGAACAGAAGAAAGCACTGCGCCGCTCATATCGATACTCTACAAAGCAATTATGGTCGAAGAAGGAGAAGTCGCAACATAAGCTCGCGTGCGCGAGATAGCGACATTGGCTATGTCTCAGGCGTAAACCCCCGCCGCATGGTATTTTCCGTGACCACCCGCGGCTCCATAAATTGCAGCAAGTAGTCGGGGCCCCCGGCTTTGGAGCCTACTCCGGATAAACGAAAACCGCCAAATGGCTGGCGGCACACCAGGGCTCCCGTGCAACTGCGATTAATGTAAAGGTTGCCTACCTTAAAACTCCGTCGAGCGCGTTCTATGTTGGCTGGGCTCCGGCTATAGAGCCCTCCCGTCAAAGCATACTCGGAATCGTTCGCACGCATGAGGGCTTCCTCAAAATCGCTTGCTCTGGCGCATGCTACCACCGGACCAAAAATTTCGTTGCGCCATACTTCGGAACCCGGATCAACATCACGGAATAGGGTAGGGGGCACAAAGTATCCCTGAGTCGGGACTTTACCCTCGAAAAGCAATTTGGAGCCTGATTTCGCTCGAGCAATGATACCCTGAATCCGCTCTTGAGCCTCACTATCAATGACCGGCCCCATACATGTTGCCGGATCGGATGACTCGCCAACAATCATATCACGCGCCGCGCCCTGCATTCTGGCAAGAAATGGTTCGTACGCATCGCCTACGACGAGCACGCGCGAACAGGCCGAACATTTCTGCCCGGCATAACCAAAAGCCGAAACGAGAATTCCCTTTATCGCCTCATCCAGATCGGCATCCTCGTCGACGATAATAGCATTTTTCCCTCCAAGTTCCGCCACCACTCTTTTGATATGCCGCTGTCCTTCGCGCATCGTTGCTGCTTCGCGAACTATCTCGAGCCCAACCGCCTTTGATCCAGTGAAGCAAATCATAGAGACCTGGGGACTTGCCACCAAGAAGCGGCCGATTGACTCACCGCGGCCCGGTAAAAAAGCAAATGCACTTCCAGGAACTCCGGATTCTAGGACCATTGAAGCGAATTCCTGGGCTATAAGACTAGACTGCTCGGCGGGTTTGAGGATGGTGGCATTGCCAGTGACAAGAGCGGCAACAGTCATGCCACATGCTATTGCCAACGGAAAATTCCATGGAGAAATCACGACCACCACACCTCGCGGCTGGTAGAAGTACCGGTTATCTTCGCCCGGAACCTCACTGGTGAGAACGGCCGGCCCAAGTCGGAGCATTTCTAAAGCGTAGTATTCGCAAAAATCTATAGCTTCACATACATCCGCATCGGCTTCGCGCCAAGGTTTTCCTACTTCGAATACCATGAGTGCCGCGAGCATTTTTCGGCGTTCCCGCATGATGGCCGCAAGAGAGCGAATAATTGAACAGCGTCTTTCAAAGCCAAAATCTTCCCATGCGCGTCCACCCGAGACCACCGAGTCAATAGCGCGCTCGGCCTCAGCAAGTCCGGCGCAGGTCACGCGGCCAATAAGGCGCGACGAATTGCTGGGATCCAAACGTTCAATAGTTTCGGCCGGCCCCGCTGGCGATACCACCATGCCATCAATGAGAGGCGCGGCCCGGTAACGGTTATCCTTGATAGAGTCGGCTACCATTTCAAGCGCCGACTGAAAAGAATCCCGCTGTGAAGAAACAGTAAAATCGATGAGTGCCTCGTTCCTAAAAGTAGTCATTGGCTTATCCGTGGTTCTTCCAGTAATTCTTCAATATTACTGGCATCAAAAAAGGTATGTCGCAAAAAAGACTCGTTTGAGGTGTTTTCGAGAAGACGCCTTACCAAATATCCCATGCCAACCACCATATTACCGAGCGGCACATAGAGGCGCACAAGATATCCTTCCTTGGAAAAAGCCCGCGCAATAGGTTCAGCCATGCCATAGAGCATCTGGAGTTCAAAATCTGACTGGCGCAACCCCTTTGCCTTGGCATAGCAACAGGCGTGGGATAATGAACGCACATTATGTGACCCGAAAGCAGGAAGACAGTGTGCTGCATTATCTATAAGCAAACGGGTCATCGCTTCATAAAATGCGTCTGTGCTTTCCTTCTTGGAAAATAAAGGTGACGGCCAGTCATTCTGCGCACTCAAAATGGTTTCATGATCCCAGTAGGCTCCCTTAACAAGACGTACGGCAATGGGAGTCCCGCGCTGCTTGGCAAAAGCAATCAAATCGTGAAGGGTCGCTTCGGCCCCCTTGGCATATGCCTGAACAACAACCCCCGGATAGGGAACCTCTCTAAAGCGCGAGTCCCCATAGACCCGCTTAAACGCTCTGTAAATCATGGGGTTCGTCCCCGTATCCTCGGCGTCGACATACACCTGAGCGTTCACTTCCTTAGCTTTCTCGGCTAGTCCAGCCAGTCGATCCGACAATGTAGCAACGGTCTTACTAAAATTGAGGGGACTACATTGAGAATACAAGGCTGAAAGCTTAACTGATACACAGACCGGCGACTGCTCCCCAGGATGGTTGATAACGAGTGGTGAGCCACAGCGCCAGTGGGGCACCGTGGTTCCGAGCACCTGCAATGCCTCTTGGTAACGATTCAGATACACCTGAGCTTCGTCCTCATTAACACAGTACTCCCCAAGCAAATCGACCGTAAACGCCAAACCTTGTGAACGAATACGCTTGAGCGCCTTGAGGGATCCGGTGGGAGTCTCCCCGGCAATAAACATATTCGCCATTTCACGAACCCCCTTCATCACCATAAAGGAAGTAACCCGACCACGCAGTGAGTCAGGCCGGGCCGATAGACCCCATTCCAAAAGGCCGCCACCTATGAGCCCAGGCAGTTCCGAGACCAAAGCGCCAAGGTACTCTTGAACATGCTGCACGATAGCACGGCTCGACCTCAGGCTCGGGAGCACGTCCACAAGTCGAAACATGTTTACCTTGAAGGAAGGTTTGCGCATGGACCATTCCATTACTCGCCCCGCCCAGAAGTTTTTGTTAAAGGTGGAAGGGCGTTCTTTCCCTATTTGCTCAAAAACATGACGACCAAAGATTTGAATCTCCTTATTGAGCGGTTCGTCCGAAAGAATGGCTGTTTGCGACATAGGCTACATAGTAAATCAGGCTGTCTCAAAAGACATGATGCAAAGTTTTTTCCCCGATGGAATCACTTCTCCGCCTTGAACCGCAAGTTCAGACACTTTCCCGGCATGCGGGGCCTTAATGGGATGTTCCATCTTCATCGACTCTATGACAAGCAGCACATCCCCAGCCTGCACATGCTGCCCCGCCGAAACATGAACCGCAATAACCTTGCCGGGCAAATGAGATAGCACGGTTGCGTTCTGCGGATCTCCCGAACCTTCGGAGACACCCGCTCTGCCCCTCGGGCGCTCGTCAAGAACACGAACTATCAAACGAGGGCTCTGCACCCACTGACTGTCTTCTGACATCCACAAGCGCAGACAGCAAGGCTCAGCGTTGACAATAATTTTTATCTCCAACATTCCATCCGGCAGCATCCGCCACGAATCAAGGACAATACGTAAGCGCTGAGTTCCGACCTCAACCATGAACTCACCAGCATCCTCAACGCGAAGACTGACTGAATATCGTTCGTCATCAATACTGAATAACAGAGGTGAAATGGCTTGATCGAAAACTCTAAACCCACGGGAGGTTTTCCATGTCTCTGGCTGCAGGCGACCTTCCCAAAAGACTCGTCCAATTGCAGCATAAACGGCATGGACGGCTCGAAGTGCTTGGGTGGTGGTCTCATCGGGCATCAGACGCGGAGCCAGGGTGACATGATGAGATATACTTTGGAAGTCCCGGCTATCGAGCAGAGTGGTTAAAAATGGCACGTTGCTTTTGAGGCCGAAAACAACAGACTCTTCAAGGGAGGCAAGAAGCGACTGACGAGCCGCTTCGCGCGAGGGACCCCATGCAACAACCTTGGCAAGCAGCGAATCATAGTAGTGCGTCACCTCATCGCCAGCCAAAAACCCGGCATCGACCCGCACCAACGACGGTGGAGCAGCACGGAGAGGAAAATCAATTCTGGAAATTTTACCGGTTGATGCCACAAATCCGTTAAACGGATCCTCCGCGCATACGCGCGCTTCGATAGCGCATCCGTTACAAACAATCTGTGATAGCTGCGGAATTTCAGAAAGCTTCTCTCTGCTTGCCACTCGCAACTGGAGCTCTACGAGGTCAAGACCCGTTACCATCTCAGTGACCGGATGCTCAACCTGTAGCCGGCTATTCACCTCCAGAAAAAAGAATTGGCCGGCCCCATCGAACAAAAACTCTACGGTTCCAGCTCCGCTATATCCGGCCCGTTTACCTAGAGATATCGCGCTGGCAAACATGCGCTCGCGAACCTCGGGAGCAATTCCAGGGGCGGGCGCTTCCTCTACAACTTTTTGGTTATTTCGTTGAAGGGAACAATCGCGATCGAAAAGATGTATCACATTGCCATGCCTATCTCCCAGGATCTGCACCTCAACATGACGCGCTGGGGACAAGAGTTTTTCAATGAATACCCTGCCATCCCCAAAGAAGGTTTTGGCCTCGCGCGCAGCGGCAAGAAGCGCCCCCTCAAGCTCAGCTTCCTGGTTCACCCGGCGCATCCCCCGCCCGCCGCCGCCGCCCGCCGCCTTTACCAACATTGGAAAACCAGCGCTCTTACAAAACGCCCTCGCTTCCTTCATCTGCTCTGGGTTAGAAATATCAGCAAGACTGAAGCTCGGTGCTATGGGAACTTTGAGCTCCTTTGCCACTTCCTTGGCCTTCAGCTTGTCTCCAAGCATGGTGATAGCCGCAGGGGTCGGCCCGACAAAAGCAAACCCAGACTCCTGGACCTTTGTTGCAAAAACTGCATTTTCTGCTAGGAAGCCGTACCCGGG
>CAZPBV010000126.1:7475-9402 GCA_964584675.1 uncultured Bdellovibrionales bacterium | reverse complement strand
CTTGAGTGGATTCAAAATGTTCTTACAAAAGGACGCCGCTACAGAAATGTATACGTTACCTCGCATCTCCGTAGCGATCTCAAGCGATATCTCAAGGCTCGGGATCTTGAATTGAAACGATTTTACCCTGAGCGCGGCAAGAAACTTGATGGCTCCCTTCCGCTATTTATTAGCAGCTATAAGGCCAATCCGAAGCATCCTGAAAGTTTTACCATGGGAGCCAATACCATTTGGCGAGCCATTAACGAGCTATCGGCGGAAACAGCACTCCACCCGCACCTACTGAGACACTCCTTCGCACTCGATCTTTTGGAGCATAGCAATGATGTGCGCCTGGTTTCTCAGGCTCTTGGACATAGCGATGTTCGAATCACCATGCGATACACCCAACGCAAAGATCAACATATCGCACGCGCCCTGGAAGGTGCTCGGCAGAAAAACCGCTCGTAACTGCTACTCCTCGTCTCGCCATAGGTCACTGATCTCCTGCCTCTTTCGGATCAAACGCGCCTTCCCAGCACGGTCAATCAAAACTTCCGCCGGAAATGGTCGGCTATTGTAATTGGAGGCCATGGTGAATCCATAGGCCCCGGTATCACGTACAAGCGCAATATCTCCTCGTTCTACAATGGGCAAATTCCGAGCCCGCCCCAAAAAACAGCCGGTTTCGCACACCGGCCCAACGACATCAACAAGCTGCGTCTCCACAGTAGAATCTTTTCCTAAAACCTCAATGTGATGATGGGCCTCATAGAGAGAAGGACGAATCAAATCATTCATACCGGCATCAGTGACAACGAAGCGGTTTCCATGGTTTTCTTTACAGTACACCACCTTGGTGACCAAGACCCCGGCCTCGGCAACAAGAAATTTGCCCGGTTCCACAATCAGTTCAAATTGCGACAATCCAGGCAAGGCATTCAACATGCGCTCATAAGCTGCTAAGTCGAGTGGCTCATATTGACCCGAGAAGGAGACCCCCTGGCCTCCGCCAAAATCGAGAATGCGAACAGGGGCTCCGGCGACACGCAGGGATTCGGCACAGCCGAGTACACTGCGATAGGCCTGCTCGAGCGGCTCAATTTCGCAAATCTGAGATCCAATATGACAGTCAAGACCGACAAGCTCAAGCCAGGGGCTTGAGCGCACACGCTGCCATATTCGAGGAATATCCTCCAGAGCTATGCCAAACTTGCTGCTGCGGAGGCCGGTCGCTACGTACGGATGCGCATCAATAGCAACGTTGGGGTTTACCCGAAAGGCTATCGGCGCCCTCTTCCCGAGTGCCCCGGCCACATCTTCGATAACGTCCAACTCTTGTTCCGACTCGACGTTTAATAGTCGAATTCCCGCCAAAAGAGCCGAACGAATTTCTGACTCTGACTTTCCAACGCCTGCAAATACAATCTTTTGAGGATCACAGCCGATCCGCAACACCCGAGCCAACTCGCCGCCAGAAACAATATCAAACCCCGCTCCCAGCTCATGGAGCAGTGATAATATATGACTGTTGGAATTTGCCTTTACTGCATAACAGATAGAGCCGTTACAAGACTTGAGCGCCGCGGCAAGGTTTTTATACTGCTCAGTAATTACTTGCTCCCAATATAGGTAGAGGGGAGTTCCAAATTTCTTTACCACGTCAGCAATGATAGTCGTATCCATAATCCTATGAACACCCGCTAAAACAACTCGGCCAACATACACCGTATGCCGCCGCCCCCAACTTCTTCGATCACCGGAATAGGCACACTCAGAATCTTTCCAACATTTTCAAGACGATGACGCTGCTCAAGGGCAAAATGTTTCTTAGCTTGTTCTGACATGACGATGAGAAAACCCTCATCCCCTCGCAGTTCTAATACATTGCCGCAAAAGTGGCCAACTTGCTTACGGCTGATATCAATTATTTCTCGCTGACTCCTTT
>CAZPBV010000126.1:3838-7465 GCA_964584675.1 uncultured Bdellovibrionales bacterium | reverse complement strand
AGACAATCGCCTCAAGACAGACTATGGCCCACGAAGTGCCAATGGCCATCATGACGTTGGTGTGATAATACGCACGCCCTTCAACATCCATCGCCTCAAAAGCCTTCAGACTATATCCAAAAGTATCAGCCCACATAGATGCAAGAGACAGATCGGTTCTGGAAGACAAACAAGCATAGGCGACCTTGTGGACACGATCGAGCACTAGACTGCCCGTTGATTCAAGGTACTTACACTCCATTTCATAAGAAGAAAAATCGATCCGTTCGGGATAGCGCATGGATAATTCATTGATAATGTCTGGGCGGCGTTCACGACGACGTGCACGAACCCGCATAGGGTAGATGGTCATCTTGCCGTCGTCATGGGTTGAAAACCAGTTATTTGGAAAAATGGAGTCAGGTGTTTTTTGGGTACCAATGTCTTGAAAACTCTGTACGGTGACGCCGTGCTGCTGCAAAGTCAGTTTAACGCGTTGAAATTCTTTAAGCGCCTCAGCCTGAATGTGCGTCCCGGCTTTGCTGACAAGCTGATGTTGTAATTGATTGTCCTCGAGTGTGTCAGGATCAACTCCGAAGCACACCGGCTCTATCATGAGAACGCTATTGGTGGATTGATGCGACATGCGGAAGTCTACATGAACGTTTCCGGAAATTCACATTCAGCGAGATATACGAAGCAGGTCTTGCAGAGACAAATAAAAGCCACCTTCAAAGCAACACGACCAGGTCCATCAGGGACATGACCGGAGCAAGGACCAGTTTAAGATCCGGATTTCCGAATGAACAAATTCTGGAGCTGAGGGGGATCGAACCCCTGACCCCCGGCTTGCAAAGCCGATGCTCTCCCAGCTGAGCTACAGCCCCATACTTAAAGCAACAATCCTACTGACCGCCGTCTACGCTGGTGCAGTTCGAGTCTCCCGTGTACACCGGGGTGCAGGGGCTCTACGCCCCTGCCCGTCATCGGCGTCTTGGCCTTGGCCAAGCGACGATAGGTAACACTATGGTGGGCCAGGGTAGACTCGAACTACCGACCTCATGCTTATCAGGCATGCACTCTAACCACCTGAGCTACTGGCCCGCATCGCAATTAACGGACTTCACCATGAAACAACTAAATTGAGTTGGTTTCCCAGTACTGCCCGAAAAAAACTAAGGGAAACAGGAAGATAATCAGAGTCCCGAGGTGTGTCAAGTAAGGCTGGAAAATCATTTCGATAAACCTAACGAGAATTCCTAACCAGTTCAAAATTATTCAGCTCCTTGCGCAACCTGCCGATAATCCTAATAATAGTACTCTGGCTGCCCACGAATATGTCCGGTAGGCCCGTCCATCAGGACGACCTTCGGGTATTTTCAATGTCCGCTGGGATAAGCAGTTGAGACATACGATATGGCGGTCTAAAGCAGATTAGTTGGGTATGTTGAAAGGCATTTGCTTTAAGGTATACCGGGCCTAACTCCAAAACGAAGTAATCTTTACGCGATTATCTGGAGCGAAGCGTGCAATCGGTTCTGTTACTCAATTCGAGCTACGAGCCACTCAAGGTCATTTCTTGGCAGCGAGCAGTGACCATGTTCTTTTCTGGCAAAATTGAGGTTCTAGAGGAGTATGACCACCACATCCGATCTGTATCCTTGGTCATTCGAGCTCCTGCGGTAGTTCGACTGTTACAATTCATCAAGATTGGCAGGCGCTCTCCCCCTCTTTGTCGGACCAACGTGCTTGCCCGTGATAATTTTCAATGTCAATATTGTTTACGGGAACTATCTTCCCGAGAAGCCACTCTTGACCACGTAGTTCCTCGCAGTCAAGGTGGGAAAACATCTTGGGATAACATTGTTTGCTGTTGTTCGTCGTGCAATCGAAGGAAGGGTGGGCGCACTCCCCTTGAGGCAAAAATGAAGCTTCTAAGGAAGCCGAAGAAGCCCGATTGGTTGCCCGTATTAACCATCCGACTCCATGGCCAAATCCCTATCTCATGGCATACCTTTCTGGGCGAAAGAACGGCGCAAGAAGCTGGCTGAAGCTGCTCGCGCATTTCCGTTATCCACCGTTATCAACTCACTGACACCCTACGGCAGAACGTTCATCGTAGGAGGCCTAGTTCGCGACACATTGGCCGGAAAGGAAATCACCGACTATGACCTGGCCACCGACCTAGAACCATGGCGGGTTGCCGACATCTTGCGAAACTCAAGGATCAAAGTCGTGGAGTCTGGTATCAAGCACGGCACCGTTACGGCGGTTATTGAAGGAGTTCATGTAGAGCTGACGACCCTTCGAAAGACGTACCCATATTCCACGGAATTTTCAGATTCGATTGAGGAAGATGTGTCCGCACGTGATTTTACCATTAACGCAATCGCCTACGATCCGTACAGCGACTGCTTGATTGATCCCACCAACGGACTTCAAGACCTTCAAGGCGGGATTGTACGAGCTGTAGGAGATCCGAATCATCGTTTCTTGGAAGACCCTCTCCGCCTCTTACGTATGATACGTTTTGGCCCGGCTGAAGGGCGCGTTATTGATCCCCGGACCTCCGATCAGGCTCAAAAACACCTTGCATCGCTCGAAAAAGTAAGTGTCGAGCGCGTACAACACGAATTAAAAAGAATTCTTACAAGCAACTTTCCTGCTCCGTCGGTGCGTATGATGCTGGATCTTGGAATACTGGCTGTCATTCTCCCGGAACTTCTTCCCATGGTTGGGTTCGAGCAAAATCAGTTTCATACTGAGAATGTATTTGACCATACCATGACGGTGCTCGCCGCCGCCCCTCCAACAGCTCCTCTACGGTTTGCTGCTCTATTTCACGACACCGGCAAGCCCCACACTCTCAGCCTCGGAGAAAATGGCGAGCGTCACTTCTACTTACACGAAAAAGTGAGCGCTGAATTGTGCATTCAGGCGCTGCGCCGTCTGAAGTTTTCACACGATGAAATCGACACCATTTCTCTCCTCGTTCGTCACCACATGCGGCC
The DNA here is from genome assembly GCA_964584675.1 of uncultured Bdellovibrionales bacterium. Classification (GTDB taxonomy): domain Bacteria; phylum Bdellovibrionota_C; class UBA2361; order UBA2361; family JBGSMV01; genus CAZPBV01. Next base: position 4,475 of record CAZPBV010000126.1, on the reverse strand, counting down.
GCTTGAGTGCGGTCCTCCTGGACTGAGGCGCATCATGCGTGATTTGGGTCCACATTTTGACCAGTGGAGGCAACTTAAGATTGCAGATGCTCCCCCAGTCATGGACAAGGCCGAGTTCCACACTCGCCTTTCGGCCTTCGATCACATGGTTTGCGAGGAACATGCGCGCCGTGCAAAAACCGAAAGAAAGTTGGCGGTTGATGGGAACGATCTTATCGCTCTTGGTTTTACTCCGGGTATCGCGCTTGGCATGACGCTTAAGCAATTGGAAGAAGTAGTACTGGACAATCCGGAGGAAAACGCGCGCGAACCGTTGCTGGAACGTGCTAGAAAACTATTGAAGAGTCCTCCATAGATAGGCGGACGTTACGCTGCCGTAAGGGGGTCTACATTTGACCCCTTCTTGGGTCTGAGTTAAGTTTTCTGCGATATCTATGAAACTCAATGCTCGAAGCGCTCGTATTGCGGGGCTTATCGCCTTGGTCTTTGCTCTGTATATCTTTAATCAAGGTGGACGGGCACCACGCTCCCAAGCACAACTTGACTACGACAATTGGCTCATTCACATCGAGCCTCGGATTTCAGAACTGGCCGACTCACTTTCAGAGAAGCAGAATGAATCAGTTCCACTCTCCAA
>CAZPBV010000126.1:0-3738 GCA_964584675.1 uncultured Bdellovibrionales bacterium | reverse complement strand
CTCTGTGGGGGCCAACTCTGTGGGGGCCAACTCTGTGGGGGCCAACTCTGTGGGGGCCAACTCTGTGGGGAAGTCCTTCCCCGATACTGCAGCAATCCAAGTACAGCTTCCAACTGTTTCTGTCTCTATCGGCTATGGGTCCGCGGCTATGGAGAAAAGTTTTGTGTTTAGTCCTCAACGAAAAGCGTCGGAACTACGCAAGCTTTTGCGAGTACTTCAGCTCATACGTGAGGCAGACATAATAACTTTGTCCGACAAACAACTTCGCACGGCCATCGGCGAGGCGTCCGTTCGCATGATGGTAACTGACGGACAAACTCAGTTCCGGGCCGAGTTTTCAAGTGCTGATATCAGTAACAATTCGCCTGCCCTCCTCATGCTGCGTCTCTTGGAGGAATATGCGGCGCTTCCTTCTAAAATAGAACCGACAACGGAGGTAGTTTTTGATGGTAAAGCGTGATGAGGCCATGGCCCTTCTCTGTGAGTATACGAAGTCCGATAGCTTGTTGAAGCACGCCTTGGCTGTTGAGGCCGGCATGCGGTGGTATGCGCGATATTTTCAACTCTCTTCCGATCAAGAAGATCTGTGGGGCATTACCGGCCTTCTGCATGATTTTGACTACGAACGATTCCCTGATCCCGTGCCACCGCATGGCCACCCATATGGCGGCAACAGAATTCTTGGGGAACTTGGGTACCCGGACGAGGTAAGAACCGCCATTATGGGTCACGCGCTCTACACAGGCGTTCCTCGAGAAACTCAACTGGCAAAGACCCTTTTTGCTGTTGATGAATTAAGCGGTCTAGTAGTGGCGAGCGCTTTGGTGCGCCCGGATAGAAGCCTTGCCACACTCGAAGCGTCTTCTGTTATGAAGAAGATGAAGGACAAAGCCTTTGCCCGTGGCTGTAACAGGGATGATATTCGCCTTGGTGCACAAGAATTGAGGATCGAGTTAAATCAACACATCAGCAATATTATCAGCGCACTACGAGCGATAGCACCGCAGCTGGGCTTATAGTCCCGTCATGTGCTTTGTTTACCTCCACTTCACCAACACATTAATATCATTAGACTTCTTAAGAACCCAAGTGTTAAGCGGCCGTTCCTTCATGCCGATCATATAGGAATAGGGAGAGGAACATGTTTGCAAATCTTACGGCTCTGTTTATCGATCAGGCTCAATCTCGGTCTGATGAACTCACCAAAGCTTTAGGGCCGGAGATTTATTTCATCGATAGTTTGTTTTGCGACTCTCTCTCAGAAGGGCTTGGGCACCTCCTCGAGAAGAATGTCCAAATTTGTTTCATTGGTGACGGCTTCCCTCCCGATGAATTTGAGTCTTTTTTAAGAGACATCAAGAACATCCCGCGAATGAATCGCTGTGTTGTCACGCTTGTTAAAGAGACCCTTGCGGCGGATATCAACAGGGGTGCCCGTGCTGCCGAAGGAGTGCACGCCATAATTTCGCGCCAAGCAACAACTGAGGACAAACACGCTCTCAATCAGGCCATTGAAGCAATCGTGGCCAAGGGTCGCATTATTGACGAAAAAGTTCATGACGTTGAGGAGGTTCTCGGTAACCTTATTCAACAGGTGGACGATGTTGCCATGGACAGAAAACGCGGGGTTCAAGCGAAGTTCAATTCCATTGTTCCTCGCTTTGTAAAGGACGCCACCAACTTTGACTCAGAGGTCCTGGATAACTACTATGATGCCCTCTCCGAAACTCTTGAAGAGGCCCAATCCCCACCGGTTGGTTTCGAGTCAATAGAGGTCCCTGACCACCTGCTCAATGGAAAGTATCCCAAACTAGGAAAGAACTCATACTACGGGGCTAGCCGCAGACTCTGGAAAAAGCTCTCAGAACGCTGGGCACGCCGGCTTATTGAGCCGTCAGACAAATAAGAAGATCATCCGACAACCACGTTCACAAGCTTTGGAGCCTGCGTCTGAGGGTTCCTTACCACGATAAACTGTTCCGTCCCGACAGCCGGAAAGTTGGTAGTCGCCAACGCTTCGATCACCTCTTGCTTAAGATCTCCCTCCGAAATATTTACCGGAACGCTAACCAGGGCTCTTTTCTTTCCGTTTACCTGCACAACAACCGAAACTGTGTTTTCAACTAATAACTGCGGATCATAGGAAGGCCATTCCTGATAGGCCAGGGTTTCAGCATGGCCCAAGCGTTGCCATAACTCCTCGCCAAGATGAGGCGCAAATGGCGAGAGGACCAACGTAAAGATCTCAAGGGTACGAAGGGACAGAGGTCTTCCCTCTACCGCATTAAGAAATTCCATCATGCCAGCAATGGCAGTATTAAATCCAAATGACTCAATGTCGGCTGTCACTCGCTTAATCAGTTTGTGTAAGTGCTTGGTCACCTCCATTGGCTGCTCAGCATCCGGAACAACAGGCTTTACGCCCGCATCCTGGTTAGCCGTTACAAAAGACCATGCTCGCCTCAAAAAACGATAATTGCCGCTAATCGCTTTTGGGTCCCAAATGCGCGACGTATCAAGCGGCCCCATGAACATGAGGTACATTCGAAATGTATCAGCTCCAAAACGCTCTATGATTTCGTCCAAGGTGACCACGTTGCGCAGTGATTTTGACATCTTGGCAACAATACGTTCCAAAACTTCGCCACTGGAAGCATGTACAGCAGTGCCGTCTTCCTTCTCATCGACCTCATTGGAAGGAACCAGTGCGCCTCTCGAATTCTTATAGGCGTGGGCCAAAACCATTCCTTGGTTGAAGAGTTTTTGAAATGGTTCCCGGGTCGAAACAAACCCTAAATCATAAAGAACCTTGTGCCAAAAACGGGCATACAAAAGGTGCAACACCGCATGCTCGGCACCCCCAACATACAAATCTACCGGCATCCAACTACGCTCCAAATCGAGCTCCCAACCTAACGCAGAATTTTTTGGATCGATAAACCGTAAGTAATACCAGCAAGAGCCCGCCCACTGCGGCATGGTATTGGTTTCGCGCCGACCACGTTTTCCCGTTTTGGGATGGATAACATCAAGCCATTCGGTGGCTTTTGCCAGGGGAGATTCCCCACCTTCGGAGGGCTTATAGTCCCGCACACTCGGCAACTCAAGCGGTAACTCGCTTTCGTCAATCGCCGTTGAAGTGCCGTCTTCCCAATGAACTATTGGAATTGGCTCTCCCCAGTATCGCTGCCGGGAGAAGAGCCAGTCTCGCAATTTGTAGGTCACCACAGATTTGCCCAGCCCGCGCTGAGCGAGCCACTCAACAATTAACCGTCCAGCCTCCACATTGGGCTTGCCTTGAACCCCAATTTCCGCTGCTACCGGACTAGAAATCGCAAGCATGGTCCCAGGCTCCGTCCACGCCACCTCCCCCTCTATGACAGCTTGGCGGCTTGAATGCTCCTCCTCATGGGGAGCCAAGACCGGACGAATTTCGAGTTGGAAGGTGCGCGCGAATTCAAAATCTCGCTCATCATGGGCCGGCACGCCCATGACAGCGCCGGTTCCTACTGACATGAGCACATAATCCCCAATATACAAGGGCACACGCTCGGCATTGATCGGGTTGATAACAAAAGAACCGGAAAATTCGCCGGTCTTCTTACGGTTCTCAATTGTTCGTGCCAGATCACTGAGCTTTTGAGAACGCTCGCAGTATGCTTCAACTTGCTCTCTGCATTCAGGTCTCGTGACTTTTGAAACCAGAGGATGCTCGGGAGATATGACAAAGAAGGTCAC
>CAZPBV010000125.1:0-9469 GCA_964584675.1 uncultured Bdellovibrionales bacterium | reverse complement strand
GCCAATGCAACTGCCCGATTTGGTCGGACATTTTCAGTGTCCTTCCGTATATCGCTCCAAAAAAACCGTCGTGAATTCGGGGTCCTAATAGCGGGAAGCAACATATACCAGCCGCCAAGGGTCGATGAGGCCCTTGCCATGAGCTCTCTGTGGCTCCGCAGAGGCCCTACGAACCAGGTAAATTCATCGGCGGCGAGTATACTAAGGTTTTAGTAAGCGGTATCTTCATGACGTTGCGCATTAACAGGCAATAGGAACCAGAATCTATACATTCTCCTGAAATAGCAATTTGAGGATTTTATGCAGAAGGCAGTTAATTGGATTGGACTAGAGTCCCGCATTCTAGCGGCAGTGGTCGGTCTTATCATGGTGAGTATCGTGGGATGCACCGGGGGAAGCAGTATTGATGATGGATCAAGTTCGCTTGATGTCGGTGAAGGTTCGCTCTCGGGAACAACAGATTCAGATGGCACAGTCACGCTTGACTTCCCCGTTACTGTTGATGCTGTTTCATTTCAATTGGTACTGCAGTCTGGGGGGGAGGTAGCATCAGCCGCCTTATTCGATCCCAACAGCGAGGATATCACCCGCTCTTCTAGCGAGGCGGTCCGGTCCGACTCCAGCGATAGCACTTCCCCATATGTTATCAACTTTCCTTATCGGGCGAGGGCGGTGTCGGCCGGCACCTATCGGGTGCGCTATCACTTGGTCAACGGGCAAACTCCACTTGCCAATGCCGACGTGCGCCTCACATTTTTCTCCAAGAAAGATTCCGACCTTAACAACGGCAATTTGAAATTGAACATTGTCCTTGTTGGACCAGTAGCCGATTCAGAAGAAACAACAAGCGCGCTTGATAAGTCGCTTGAGGTGATGAAACAAATCTATAGCCGTGCCGGAATTTCAATTGATCCAGCGTGGTATAGTTTTGCAGGTCCCGCGACATTGCCCGATCCTCGAAGCAACGATCCGTTCTATGGTGATATCGCGACTCACACACGTCCGGGCGCTGTCAATATTGTCCTGGGATCCGACGTTAAAGGCCTTGGGAGTGGAGAATCAGAGTTTGGGCGCGCAGGCAGCATTCCCGGTTCATTTACGCTTACGAATAAGAGCGTGATTGCCCTGGGCATCTTGGAAGTCACCGGTAGAGACGGGCGCTTTAATTACACCGATGAGCCTGGCGCTACCGAACGTCACAACGATGAGCGCCGATTGGCTGGCGAAGAAATAGCGCGTCTTACGGCACGTTATTTGGGACTAGAGAATATTATCGAATTTAGCGGTCAGTCGGTGACGGGATCAGACTCTCTATCCGATACCCCGTCCTGCCTGTCCTATACAGGTTGTCGCACAGCGCAAGCGGCAAGAAACAATTTTATGTTCCCATTTCCATTGCGAGAATTTGACGATCGCGAAAGGGGTGACAACGAATACTTTGCCCGCGATAATGTTACCGATCAGCAACGAGAGGTAATCAATCGCAGTATATTTGTTGATTAATCCATACAGGTATTTTGATCGGCTGCCAGCATATTTTAGCTTTTGACAGCCAACCATACCCACCCCTATACTATAATAGTGTTGCCGGATAATAATGTCGGACTTCTGGCCAGGTCTTCCCACCCCTAAGTGAGAAGTTTGGAGCGATTCAAACGGATGGGTGACAATATATTTGCTGCAAAAATTGACTGTATATGGCTTTAAACTCAACTATCCCTAACATTCTTTCCGGACCCCCTCGACCTGATGACTCTGGATTTGTGCTTACGAAGCTCGAAGCCGCTCTCGGGTGGGCGCGAAAGTACTCTCTTTTTTCGTATCCATTTGTAACAGCCTGTTGCGGGATGGAATTTATGGCGGTGAGCTGTTCGCACTACGACACTGACCGATTTGGAGCTGCCCTCCCTCGGTTTACCCCGCGCCAGTCCGACTTATTATGGGTCGTGGGAACTATTAATCACAAATTGGCTCCTGTATTGGTGAGAGTATATGAACAAATGACAGAGCCAAAATGGGTTATTGCCTTTGGCGCGTGTGCCTCATCAGGCGGATTCTATGACAACTATGCCACGGTTGCCGGCATCGATAAACTTATCCCCGTGGACATGTACATTCCTGGTTGCCCGCCGCGGCCGGAAACAGTCCTTGACGCGCTCATGCATTTACAAAGAAATATTCATCGTTCTCGTCAACAAATGGTTCCTTCGCAAGGAGGCAAGCAGCCGCACCCCGAACTGCCACGGCTTTTAGGTAACCCTATCGACACAGGGCTCAACATATAAACTGTAAACTACGCGGTCGCTCGTAAGACGAATTTGTCCATTTCATGAAGCCCTTTTAGCTGCTGCTCCATCCAGTTGAGCACAGCCGGAATATTTGCCGGCTTAGACATACATTCAGACGCCCCAAGCTCTAGATATTCCTTGCCATCATGCACGCTCCCAGACAATAGGAGCACTGGAATTTGAGGAGTAACGGCTCGAATCCTCTCCAGAAAGGCTCTCGCTCCTCCTCCGGGCATGTTCGCGTCGCTAATAATCATTTGAGGAACCTCATAGTTCAACAGCCCCAAGGCATCCTGGACAGTGAGAGCCTTAAGCACCTCGCAACCTTGCTGGTATAAAATTCGACTTAAGGTCTCGACGCAGTCGGCATCGTCATCCACCACCAATATCTTGGCCCCAAAAAGTGATGGCTTTATTTCAATTGGAGCACTCTCGCCCCGCACAGGGACACTGCTGTCGGCAGCAGACGGAAACCGAAGGGTGAAAGTTGATCCTTTGCCCGTCTGTGAGCTGACTCCTATTTTGCCCCCATTAAGCTCAGTAAGAATTTTCGAAAGCGCCATGCCCAATCCAATACCTTCAATCCCATCGCCCTGAAATCGAGTAAAAGGAGTAAAAAGTCGCCGCACCTGATCGGGGCTCATACCGACACCACTGTCGGAAACGACAATGCGTATGAAATCATCCTCCCTGCTTACGCCAACCCGCACCTCCCCCCTGAGCGTGTACTTGAGGGCGTTGCTAACGATATTGGAGACAATGCGAGTAAGGTGCCGCTTGTCCGCAAGAACAAAACCTCTCTCCAATGCCGATTGAAAAGACAGCGAAAGCCCCTTCGCTCGTGCGGCGACAGAGAAGCTTTCAACAACACTTTGGGCTATACGGCACACGCATACCAACTCTTCACGCGCCTGCAATTTTCCAAGATTATGGCGGGAGTAGTCCAATAAATCTCCCACGATATCAGCCACATGTTCGCAATTACTGAGCGCCGTATCTATCAAAGTCTGCGTCTCTTCGGATGTGCTCTCAAGCTTAAACAGCGATAAAATTGCCTTGATGTTGCCAAGGGGAGAGCGCAGATCATGCGAAAGGTGCGCGATTACTTCTGTTTTTTCACGATTAAGGCTCTCAGCCTCTTCTACCCTACCCGACAACCTCTCCACAGCTAAAGTGGATCGTATCGCCTCTTCAAGATTCTTTGCCGCCGCGCGAGCGCGAGAAACCTCGGAATCCAAGGGGGGCTGGGATGCGCTATAACCAAGCCATAGAACTCCGCGTGTGGCAAACACCGGCCCGGCGCAAGGAATCTCTATTGGAAAGCAAATGCTGTAACGAAAGCCAAAGATACTGAACTCCCCAAGCACAGAGTCAGACTCCAGGCCGTCAGAAAATCCCAAATTCACGAGCGGGCCGCCGTGAAAAAAGGAGCGAATACGCCCAAGAAAGTGTGAGCGGAAGCGGTCACCATGAATACCATACGCATAATAGCGGCATGATTGGCCCTGCTCCTGAAGGGCCACAACAATAGCCCTAGAGCGAAAACGTTCTCGCAAAAGCCGAAAAGCAGCGGTCATGAGCTGCTCCTCATTGGCGGCATTTTGACCGGCGCAAAATATGGGCTCCGAAAGTTCCTCAAGATCACCCCTATGACATCCCGCCGGACTGACCAAGGACACCGTGTTGCCAAGAAGATCGACCGAGGCTCTCTGGCGCAGGGAGATGGTCTGACGTATTGCAACGGCAGCTGTCATAAGCGCGCATGAGGAACCTGTTACCCACACGTACTGGTCTCCCCAAACAATTCCGGCAATCATCGCCAAACCAGAAAGCGCCCACCACAACAACAACATTATGCGGCTCTCCGTTGACTGATTAATCGCTGAGCATGCGCGCAAAGAATGCGAGGATCGTCTGTTTTTGTCAGAAAAACATCCGCGCCAGATTTAATGAGAGTTAATTCCGTTTCAACATCGTTATCTGAGGTAAGCATGATAACCGGTGTTCCCTGTAACCGCTCAACACCCCTCATGCGCTTAAGAAACTCAAATCCATTCATGTCCGGCATATGCACGTCACACACAACAAGATGCGGTAATGATATGCAGTCCGAAAGATACGCAAGAGCTTGCGCTCCGCCGCTTATGTGCATAGGGACCATTCCGCTTCGCTCAAGGAATCTACCCAACACACGGGCAAAAGTGGGGTTATCATCAACCAACAAGACGTAAGCGGCAGAGTCTTCGAAAGACGCCCTTTGGTTCTCCGAGCGGACTCCTGGAAAGAGTGGTATAACATGTGACATTTCCGGCTGTTTGATTGGGGACTCATTATCCCGCGCCATATCAGGCACTTCCAAAACGGTGGCATCTCCCGAAGGATCAGCCGGCCTGCCCCAAGCCAACTCAATCACTCCCCCACCGTCGACTCCCCGAACGAACACAGCAAGAGAGCTATCCCCCGGATTGTCTCCTTGGATGCCGTCTCCAACCAAAATGCGTCCATCGTCTTCCGTAAGCCACTTATTGAGAAGAGATATAAGCGGTTCTCGAATTCGATTATCAAGCACACCACGCGCGGTCTTTCCGTCCAAGGTTGAAAACGAGTACGTCAAGTTTGTCTCCTGCGTGCTAATCCTTGTTGCCGTTGCTCCATGGGACTGAACGTCCTTGAGCATAAGCCGAACTACCTTGAGACATGTGTCCGCCATGCGGCGATCCCGGTCGGCCTGCATATGCTGTATCTCCTCACGAGCCTTGCGCTCGCTCTGGTCGAGCGCTCGCGCGATCGAGAACCAGGTCGCAAGACGGAGCTCGGGCCGTGCGATATTGAAACGCGGCAGGAGCGTTTCAAGCAGTGATGGATCAATACAGACGAAGCCGGTTACCGAATCGCAGTCAACACGCGGGATAGCCCCGACACGCCGCATATCGGCAATGGTAACCCCCTCAGGAAGAGCACTGAGGGAAATGGGCAAAACCTGGGTCTCCACCGGAACCCGCAGACGTTTCCCAATGCGCATAAGCATCTCTACTTCGGTAACCCCGACAAGACGCGATAAGTGTTGAATCACATAGCGTCTATCGGCTTCCTCGCGGCGAACTGCATCGTAAAGCGTTTTAGGAACAAACTTTCGTAGTGCTTCCACACTCGATGGGAATAAAGATACCGGCCCGGCAAATAGAGATCGAAACCACATATTATCCCACCTCCCCACGTAGAGTAACGGCTTTTAGATCGGTCACCATTGGGTTATCCGAGACACTCAACATCTGCAAAACTGATCCGGTAAATGTCCCTTCCAGGGAAACGGCCACTCGCACCGCAAGTATAGGGGTGAACGGCAAATAACGATCCAAAGCCGATACTTGCCCGAATTGACCAGTGGGAATGGCATATTGCCGACCGCCTCGTTCAAGCATTGTTGCATATTCCAGATCAAAGCTAAGCTGCTGCCTCGCATTTTGGGGCAAGGCTAAAGAGCCCCTAGTAAATTTGGCGTTAGGATAACGAACCGTGCGTTCTGGCTCCCCGCTAGCAGTATCAATTTCAAACGTTACAAACTCAGCTTCAATGAGGTAACGTGATGAGTCGACTTGGTCCCGCGAAAAAGCAGCCACTAAGTTAGCTTCGATACGACTTACCATCTGCGGAAGGTACGCTCGCAGACGATCCTCTGCCAGATGAAGGACGGTTCCTTGTAGTTCAAAAGCTCTGATTTCTTGATCCTGCAGGAATTGATCAAGGACGTGCGATACGATAGAGCCTTTCACCACATAGTCAAAAATGCCGACCACAGAGAGTAACAGACTGACGAGAATAGTCATTACGAGGGCTGTCTCGAGCAGGGCAAGACCATATTCCAGAGATCGTCTATTTTGAACTGCCATACAACCTCTCTATCGAGATAGCACCGTCGTCTTTTTATCCAAAACTAAATGAGCGCCAACAGCCCGGCTAAGAGCATCCGGGGTAGGAGCGCGAATCAACCGCAACTCAAACCGAGGGTTGGATTGACCATCAATGAGTTGTTGCGCTGCCAAAAATGCCTCCAACTCATCCAAACGTATTGATACATCAGCCAAATCGCTTGCATTCATACGACTCTCAAGAACAGCGAAATAGATCGATATAGAGTAGTTTTGATTATTAAGAATTTCTGTTCGAAACAGATCGAACTTATCCGCCAGGGCCGTCGCCACCGAATCTCCGGCATGGGCGAATCGGGCTCCACCCGCATACGGGACATCCGCTCCAATAATAATACCTGTCTTGCGCGATTCATTCATGAGCCCTCCTCGCTCTTGGTACTGCACGGGCAAAATCCGACTATACAAATCCAGGAGCACCTCATCACTATTTGGCGCCTCCTGGTGAGCAACTCGAGACCACAAGGATTCGCTCAGCTTCATAAACTGGCGATAGTCCGAATTGAATCGCCAGTTGCCACTGGCAATCATTTGCGGAGCGCCATCCGGCGGTTGCCATAGGCCGGGAAGCGCCTGCGCGCGCTGAGGAAAGCGATAGCCCAAGTGACTAAGCTCGCGCTCAGCGGCGGCGGCACACAGTTCGCTTGAGCCAAAGTGAACGTTAAATACTTTAAAACTCGCCTCGCCCCATTGGTTCCCCGCATCATCAAGCACAGCTCTTGCTCCAAATTGCATAGGTCTCACCGTGTCAACCCACGCGCCGCTTGAACCAGGAAATATGCCCACACCAACCGAGTTATAACGAAATCCAGCCAAGTATTCGTACACCTGTATGCTGGTAAGTTTGACAGCGGAAAAGAGTGGATTAAAACATTGCTGGGTCACAAGACGAGCCGGAACATCTACGCCATTGAACTTAAATTTGTACTCATTTTCAAAAAATGAGGCCGCCGGCCATTGCCCCTCGTCCCCCCAGGGAGTTCCCGTCAGAGTATCGGGGGCCAGATAGGCTCCAGCATCCATCATAATAAACGTATCAAAAGGAGTGCCTCGTGCTCGGGCCAGCACCGAGTAGTTAAGCAAAGTTTGTGGAACAAAGAATTGCGCAAAGGTTGGGACCGAATGAGCCTGGTAGCGCACCGTCACCGAGTCGCCATCAACGGCGACATCAGGTTGTCCGCCGTTACTTTCAAATTGCGATAAATAATTCCGAGCCGCCGTCTCCGCTTCATGCTGAAAAGGTAAAAAACGATATGCAAACAGTGCCGCGTCATCAACCCTCTTTTGCGCAAGTTGCTCTTCGCGCAAGAACCTGGTGACGTCAATGCTCAAAGCAAACAAGAGAAAAAGAAATGGCAACAGCACGGCCGCCAGCATAAAGGCTATCGAGCCTCGACAATCGCCAAAGCGAACATGCTGTATGTTGCGCAATCGTTGGTCCATCAAAATCCGGCTATTAAATAAAAACTTCATGCCCAGACTCCCCTACTTTGGCATTGCCCGCGCCGTGAGCGTCAAAACTTGAATAAGCGGCGATGTCAGAAAACAGAGAATTAGGCCCGCAAATGTACAAATTAACGGAAGAGTAGCCTTCACCGGCAACTTCGCAATTTCTTCCTCGGACGACTCTTGGAAATATAGCTGGGTCGAATCACTGAGCTCTCTGAGAGGCATTACTATTTCTCCCCCCTCCTTTTGAGCCACGGCCAGGTGAATAAAGGCATGGCGCAACGCGCTACAATTTACCAGACTTGCCACATCACGCAGTGCTTGTTCAAAACTGAGGCCGGACTCGCTCAGTTTGATGACAATAACCAACAATTCTGAAACAGGATCTGTATTGGTCTGGCGGCTTAAGGAACGTCTATGAGGCTCCGCTCCGTCCGCGCGGTTTTCAAGCGTCTTTTGATCTATTTCAACTATTGCTTTAAGCGCGGGAATGACATCCAAGCCTGCCTGCACCGCCATGACCAGGCGCTCCATAACTATCGGAAGAAAATACTCAAGCGAGCGTGTATACTTTTCTTCAAGTCGGCGCGACCGCGACTTTGCGAACAAATAGCCGAGCCCTGCGCCAATTATTCCGAGCGCAATAGCAGCTCCTGCCCGTCCCGAACCAAGCGCAAGGTACCCTGCTACGAATAGAAAAGAGAATATAAACGGGAAAAATCGCTGTTTTCTTTCATAGTGTCGCTGAGAGTCCCTCGAAAAGAGACCCATAGCACTGTACGCCGAGGACCCCGGACGAGGAGTTTCTTTTCTGCTTTGCGTCGGAGTGGACTGCGGCTCATGCAGATCCTGCAAGTCCTCCAACACATCCTTCGCTACTCGCTCGCCACCCCTCATCGCCAGCATGTATGCGGCGAGACAAAATAAGGTAACGATGGCGAACTCAAAAGCGAGCGGGTGTAGCACTAACGACATATCAGACTTTGCTCCGAGTCATGCGCATCATCCATACTAGGCCAAGGCACATCAAAAATAGCCCCACACTGAGCAATTTAACTCCCAGCGGATTATTCAAAGCATCTCGAATCGCGGCGGGATTAGTGAGTGATTGAAACAAACCAACAACTATTGCGCAGCCTGCTATGCCAATGCTTGAAAGCTTCTGCATCGCCACAGCAGCCCGCATTTTCCGTCTAAAAGATTGGCGCTGGCGGGTAACCCGTGCAAGTCTTTGCAGACACAGGGAAAGAGAAGACCCTTCGCGACGTGCCAAGATAAAAGCAGTCCGAAACAAATGAATATCAGGATGCTGGATGGTCTGGGCAAATTCAAGGACGGCTTGCTCCTCCGCCATTCCCCGGTCAATATTCTTTTGAAATTTAACAAGTTCCTTGCGCATTTCCGATTGCGGCGCAAATAGAGCCTCAGACTGCAAGACCGCCACCAACGGATCAAGGCCCGTTCGCACCGCCGACGCCAGCGAGAGCAAGAAAGCTGTATAATCGCGTTCAAAATTTACAGCTCGTTCTCGAATTTTTCGGCGGACCCAAAGATACTCTGTTCCTAGGTCGCCAATGATAAGCAACAATGGCAGCCAACTCTTCACACCTATCATGAGGCAGATAGCGACAAGCGCAACCACACAAAGACGTAAGAATGCAGCGCGACTCTGGCGATAGGTCAACCCGCTCTGCCGAATGAGATTCTGAATCTCAGGTGTGCCGAACAAAAATTCCCGCTCCGACTCGGCGGGCTGAGAAAATCCTCGCGCCTCTGACAGGCCTTCCCCAGCGATGCGATGCG
>CAZPBV010000124.1:5362-9500 GCA_964584675.1 uncultured Bdellovibrionales bacterium | reverse complement strand
ATATACTTGATTCCTACTAATTTTCGAACATTTTTAATGACGATTGCCCTAAATATCAAGTGAGCGCGTCTTGAGCGCATTCTCCTCAATAAATTTGCGGCGAGGCTCAACCTCGTCTCCCATGAGTACCGTAAAAATCCCATCGGCTTCTATGGCATCTTCAACCCGCACCTGCAGAAGCACCCTATGCTCCGGATTCATAGTGGTTTCCCAAAGCTGCTCCGGATTCATTTCTCCCAATCCTTTATAGCGGGTAATGGTGAGCCCCTTACGTCCGCGCTCGTCAAGCGCACTATAAAGCCCCTCTAAATCTTCAACGCTGCATATCTGCTTATTCTCTTCGGTGTTCCATAAAGTAAAGGGGCCCTTACCTAACCTCGCAAAGCCCTTCCAAAACTGGCATAACCGCTTATATTCAGGGTTGAGGAGGAGATTGGCATCAAGGGTGGTTGTTTTGCTGATTCCCTTAACTTTCGAGTCAACTTCAATAGCCAGGCCGTTTTCGCCTTTGTCGCTCTTATGAAAGCGGCTCTGAGGACCCGTCTTCTTTTCGAGAGCGGCCGACAATCGATCGAGCGCCGATTGTGTTTTCCCATGATCTGAAAAAATCTCCGGATCTTCGAGTTCCATTGCGGCGGCCATTCCAACTACCCGGGCGTCATACTTTTCTTTTGAAAAATAATCGAGTGTCTCTAGCATCCGGCCATAGTTGAGAGAAAAGTCTCTCAACGCGTCCTCTCTGCTCGCAATACCGTCGGCTGCTCGCACCTCCAAACTCTGCACGGCCCCACCAAGCACAAAATCACGGAACTGGCTTTCGTCCTTTAAATAACGCTCCGCTTTTCCGCGCTTAATTCTATAGAGCGGCGGCTGTGCGATATAAAGATGCCCGCGGGCGACAACCTCATTCATCTGACGATAAAAAAAAGTTAAAAGCAAAGTTCGTATGTGGCTTCCATCAACGTCCGCGTCTGTCATTATGACTATCTTATGATAGCGGAGCTTTGCGACATCAAAGTCGTCTAGTCCGATACCGGTGCCAAGCGCCGTTATTAAAGTGCGGATTTCCTCGAAGGATAGCATCTTGTCAAAGCGCGCCTTCTCGACATTTAGAATCTTTCCCTTGAGCGGCAGCACCGCTTGGTTTCGCTTATCACGGCCCTGTTTTGCAGATCCGCCGGCCGAGTCTCCTTCAACGATGAAGAGTTCGCAATCTTCCGGATTTTCGTTCTGACAATCAGCCAATTTTCCCGGCAACGAAGCGGAATCGAGGGCTCCCTTGCGGCGCACCAGCTCACGCGCCTTACGCGCCGCCTCGCGTGCTCGAGCGGCTTCCAGCGACTTTGCAATTATGGCCCGTCCCATTCCAGGGCTTTCTTCCAAAAAGCGCGAAAGATTGTCGCCTACTATTTGTTCGACAAAGCCCTTGACTTCACTATTTCCAAGCTTGGTTTTGGTCTGACCCTCAAATTGCGGCTCAGGCACCTTTACGCTAATGACTACCGTGAGCCCCTCTCGGGCATCATCCCCACTAATACCCTCCTTAAATCCTTTTAGAAGATCATTTCTGCTCGCATAGTTGTTAAGGGTTCTCGTCAGGGCGGCTTTAAAACCGACCAAGTGGGTTCCACCTTCAGTCGTATTAATATTATTTACGTAGGTAAACACATTTTCCTGATATTCCTTGTTATACTGGAGAGCCACCTCGCAAATGAGATCGTCTTTTTCACCCCGAAAATAAATAGGCTCCTCAAATAACGGATTCTTCGCGCGATTAACGTGCTTAACAAAACTCTTAATGCCACCTTCGTACATCACCTGTTGCTTGGTCCCAGTGCGCTCATCTTCTATGGAAATGGCCAAACCAGCATTGAGAAATGCAAGCTCCCGAATGCGGTGCAATAGGGTCTCGTAATTAAACGCGCTGGTCTGGGTAAAAATGCTGTGATCAGGGTAAAAGGCGACTTTGGTCCCCGTCTTTTTTTCTTCGCCTGTTCCTAATTCGCGAATTACCCTAAGAGAGGCCACCGGATCGCCGCGGCGAAACTCCATAAAGTGCACTTTGCCATTTTGGGTGACTTCCACTCTAAGCCAGTCGGATAGCGCGTTTACCACCGACACGCCGACCCCGTGCAGTCCGCCGGAAACCTTATAGGCTTCCTTTTCGAACTTGCCGCCGGCATGGAGTTTTGTCATTACTACCTCCACCCCGCTAACCTTCTCAGTTGGATGGATGCTGGTGGGAATGCCCCGTCCATTATCCTCGACCGAACACGAGCCGTCTTTATGCAATACTACTCGAATGGAATTGCAGTATCCGGCAAGGGCCTCATCAACTGAATTATCAAGAACCTCATACACCAGGTGGTGGTATCCCCGATCAAAGGTGTCCCCAATGTACATACTGGGGCGTTTTCTAACGCCTTCGAGACCTTCGAGAACTTTTATCTGTTGGGAATCATAAACTAGGGTTTTGTCAGAAGAGTCTCCTGCCACTGCTGAACTAAGATCTACTGATTCCACACCGCCTTCCGACATTAGTCATTCGCCCTTATGGTCGGGGGGTTTAGCGCTTCATCAGAAGCGGCGTTCCGTCCATTCCTGACAAAATAAACCAAAGGGCTTCCCCGACAACCATGGCCCCATTGGTCTCAAAATTTGCAGTATTATAGACAAGTTAATGCGCCTACGTAAAGCCCGCGTATCCGTTCACGGGGTCCAACTACATGAGAACATGAAAAATTTGTTTCCTGCCCCCTCAGGGGTCGATTTGCGAAGCAAATCGGGGTGACAACACCTAACTGTTCACAATATCTGCCGTCCCCGATCAGGGGACGACAAGAAAGGGCGTACTGATCCGAGATCTTCGGACCTACAACTATCTTGAATTGCTGCCATTCTTACCTCTGTGAGCGGTTACAAGCCTGTGGTGATATGTATAACGATATCTTCTTCACTCTTGTCGTTGAATAACACCTTCATATACATGAAATAGAGCGAAATCATTGATTCTATTTCTAATAGCCGCATGACTTGCAGTGCCTGTTATAACCACCTGCCTATCGGGCTCCAACACCATATCGTACAAGGCAAGGCAGCGCTCTTCATCAAGCTCGGATTCCACGTCGTCAAGAAGGACGACGGGAGATACTTTTCGGAGGCTCTCCAGAATAGCAATCGTTCCCAATTTGAGAGATATGCTAATACTTCGCGCTTGGCCCTGTGAAGCAAACGGCCTGGCATCGACGGCTCCTTGGGAGATTCGTATGTCATCCCTATGAGGGCCAACAAGAGCTGTTTTCTGCCTTATTTCGCGCTCCCGCTTAGATCGAGCAATTTCTAGAATTTCAGCCACAGAGAGCGGCTCCCCTTCACTACCAACGAGCTCGCTCTCTAACGCGAGTTTAAGAGCGTCTTCCTGAGGCGCCAATTTCCTCAGGTAGGAGCTCGCTTCTCTTTCCAATAACTTTATACACCGGCAGCGCGCCGATAGTATTTGATACGCCTCCGTCGCTAACAATTGGTCCCAAGGTTCCAACTCATCATCAGATACGCTTTCTGATTTGAGAAGTTTTGCCTTGTTCTTTAACGCCTTATGGTAGGCGAGCAAATGTCTTGTGACGTGCGGCTCAAGATGAATTATTTGCCTGTCAAGAAATTTACGCCTCACACCTGGAGGACCCTTCACCAAACTAAGGTCGAATGGCGAAAAGCACACGGTGCTAAATGTTCCGAGATAAGAGGCCAAGGACGTAACTTTTTGCCCGTGTATGTAGGCTTCTCTTGTTGTGGGACGTAGAATCAGGCCGAGCTTGCTGTTCTCCTCAGTGTCCAGGGTATCTTCCTGTAAATTCACAAAAACAGAAGCTTCATTCTCTCCCCAACAAATCAATTCTTCAAAGTGATTAGTACGAAATGAAGTTGCATGTGACACCAAGTAGAGAGCTTCCAGAAAATTACTTTTTCCCTGGCCGTTTCGAGCAATGATGAGATTCACCCCTGGCCCGAGTTGAACCACCTGACTGCTTAAGTTTCTAAATTTATAAAGCGCAACTGACTTGACGCGCATCCAATCATCATAGCCGCATGGGCATAACTATGGCGAGCGAGGATTCATCATCTTCCTGAAAGAACTTGC
>CAZPBV010000124.1:0-5352 GCA_964584675.1 uncultured Bdellovibrionales bacterium | reverse complement strand
CCCGGTCCAAGCTCGCCGTGTAGTTCAATGCAGATATTATTGGACTCGCCAAACGAAGCCATAACTTCAAGAACGTAGGCGGCATTAAATCCCATAACAAGTACATCACCCTTATACGTCATTGGCACTTCCTCATGCGCTTCGCCCAGTTCCGGCGATGAACTTGATATTCGCAACACATCAGGACCAAAATTCATCCGAACGCACTTTTCCCGGTCAGTAACCATGAGCATAACGCGGCGAAGGGCTTGCGCAAGTTCGCCGCTATTGAGTGTTGCCACTACCCCCTTATCTTTTGGAATAACCTGGCTACAGTCTGGATATTCACCATCAATCAGACGCATAGATACTCGGCAGTCAGCGGTTTCTAACAAGAAGAATCCTTCTTGAATATCAACTTTGACACTATTCTCCCCTTCGGCGTCTAAAATCTTTCTTACTTCTGCAAGTCCCCGTTTGGGCACGATAACTTTTTGAGGTATCGACAACTCATCCACCGGCCGAGTAACCATCGCTAGGCGATGGCCGTCGGTGGCTACCATACGAAGCATCTGTTCATGAGCCGCCTTAGCAGCTGCTTTCTTCTGACCCCGGCTCTCTATTGTTTCAAAACAGACGCCATTCAAATTAAATCGGGTTTCATCATGTGATACAGCATACAAAGTCTTATTGAGCATCTCCAATAACTGGCTAGCCCTCAAAGAAGCTCGAACATTCAAACCAGTTCCTGGAAGCGATGGGTACTCATCAGCACTGATACCAACTATCTTGAATTTTGAGTTCTTCGCACTAACTTCGACACGCTCTCCTTCCTTAAGACAAATATGAACATCACCGTCAGGAAGCTCTTTAACAATGTCAGAGAATACTCGTGCATTTACGGTAGTGCTCCCACCACTCTGCACATCAGCTTTAATGGTTGCAACAGCAGTTACCTCTAAATCAGAGGCGGATATTTTGAGCTCTCCCTTGGCACTGGAGAGTAAAATATTTGAAAGGATCGGCATCGTAGTGCGTCGAGCGACAGCACTAAGAGTTATTTGAAGAGCTCTATTTAAGTCGGCCTTATTTGCTCGAATATCCATAATACTCCTCCGCCAAACTAAACGATTTCCACATTACTGTACTATAGGATTAATAATAAATAGTAGTATTAGTAGGTGACTGCAAAAACAGTTGATAACCACCATAACCTTCCAAAACCGCACAGAATAAAAGTGCCGACAAGGTGGTAAAATTTGTTGGTAATAAACAGAAAATTTTCCTGCCGAAAGCACAGTTACGGCTAACAGGTTGTTGACTGAGAATAGTCCCCATAAACTACCAAGAAATCAACAGGTTTTACCGGAAAAAAACTCGCAAATTAAGCTCGTTAACTAAATTATCCACAATTATGGATGGTAACTTATGAGGTCAGAAGCTTTCGCTCGATATCCCCGATAAGTTCTTTCAGACGAGAATCCTTAGTAACTTTTGCCCCAACAACATTAGCCGCATGAATTACACTTGAGTGATCTCTTCCGCCAAACTGGCCGCCAATTTCTGGGTAAGAAGAAGTTGTGTGCTTCCGGCATAAATACATGGCTATATGCCTAGGAAAAGAAAGGTTTTTGGTACGACGCTTTGAAACTATATCCGCGACTTTTAGCCCGAAATGCTCTGCCACCACCTTCTTAATATCACCGACTGAAATAGAGACTGGCTTAGGCTGCAAGAGTGGACGCAAAGCTGACTCAGCGACCTCCATTGAAAGCGCAACTCCCTGAAGGCTGCTAACGGCGCTCAGTCGAGTAAGGGCCCCTTCTAATTCTCGCACGTTAGAGGAAATCTTCTCAGCCACGAACCGAGCAACTTCCTCTGGTAATATACAGCCATCAAGAGAAGCTTTACGCTTTAATATCGCCACTCTTGTTTCAAAGTCTGGGGCCTGAAGGTCAGCGGTTAAGCCCCAGGAGAAGCGCGTTTGCAAACGCTCCTCTATCCCCGGAATATCCTGTGGAATCTTATCCGAAGTTATTACAATTTGATGGCGGGCATCGTACAATGTGTTGAAGGTATGAAAAAACTCTTCTTGGGTGCGCTCCTTACCACACATGAACTGAATATCATCTATCAATAACAATTCGATAGTTCGCATCCTTCTTTTGAACTCATCCATTTTTGCGTTTCGAAGCGCTAAGATGAGCTCGTTAGTAAAGGACTCAGACGACAAATATACTACACGAGCTTTGGGGTTCTTTTCTAAGACAGAATTTCCAATAGCATGCAGCAAGTGAGTCTTACCCAGCCCTACCCCGCCGTAAATAAAGAGAGGGTTATAACTTTGCCCCGGCTGTTCGGCCACACGCATAGAGGCAGCGTGTGAGAACTGATTATTGTTGCCTACAATAAAGTTCGAGAACGTGTATTTAGTGTTGAGACCTGTATCGAATTGTCTCACACGCGCGGCCCCCGAAACCGAGGCCGCCGTTAAGCGGGACGTGGGGCGAATAAGAGTATTGCCCGCCGCGCCCTTGGGCGCCGAGCTTACTGGGTAACCAAACCCCGACAAAGGACCACCCGACTCCTGGCCCGACACATGAACAGTACGAGCAGAGGCGTCACCGGCAATTGTTCCTATCTCAGTTCTTGGGACCCCTATTTTTTTTATAACGACAAAAGGCTTGCGGCCCCCACCCTGGGACGCCTCTGCTTCCAATCGCGAATCCACAATAAATTTGATAGCAAGGCCATGTGAGGAGGGGGGTAGCTCAACAATAAAGCTTTCGGATATCGCAGAGTTAAGAGCTCCTATAATCCTTGAAAGATAGGCCCGCTCTACGTGGTTACAAACAAGAGACGAAGGAGCCAAAATAACCGCCTCCTTTTTTACGAAATCATAGGATCCTAAGCGCAGCGGCCGAAGGTAAGCGCTAAATATTTGGGAATCTAGCTCCTCTCTTAACAGTTGAAGCGCCCGCTCCCACAATTTCTCTGAAACTGACGAGTCACCAGAGGCGGGGCTGCTGTCGACAGCAGCCCCGTTAGGAACGTTCTCGCTGGGAATGACGTTCTCGCTAGGAATATAGCCGGCTGTATTATCGTACATTGTTGTTACCAGGCGCTTACTACGGCTCAAAAAAATCTGTAAAAAAATATCGGTACGTCAGCGAGATCAGTACAACGGTCGACGAATGTAATGAGCACAAATATCTTTTACAAGAAAAATTGAAAATAAAATCTTCGGCTCTACGAAAACAAGTGAAATCAAAATTTTGAGTCACAAAAAAAATTTGAAGTACAAATTTGTTAAACTAAAAAGGGGAGCACTTGGACAAAGCGCTTTTTTTGCGAGAGCGATGTTTGAAGAGATCTAGCCACTTACGTCTCTCTTCAATGAAATGGTTTCGTAGCATTGGTACTTTTCCGCAGCCAGTGTAGTGTTGTCTATTCGGGGTTTCCGCGGATATTTTTCATATTTTCGGGTATAGAAGGAAAGCCGCTGGCGTGTTTTGAGACTTATTGAATGCAGCACGAGAAAATTTTTTTTTCTGCTTTGCTTTCGATTGACGCGGTCGTCATTGGAGCAAGCATATGGGCAGCGGGCTCGTGTCAGCTTATCAAGCCTGTTACCATACTATGGGTAATGGCATTCGTTATACTCACAGTAGTCTTTTATCGCGAGATTTTTTTGTTTCTTGGAGACCATTCGCGAGCGGGGTTGGCACGACTTTTTCGATTAGCGACGTTGGCCACCTTGAAAGTGGGGGCCTTTGGTTGGGTAGTGCTCATTGGTGCTCAGCACGTAATAGAATCCCCCTTATCAACGTTGCTCGGCTTTGCTCCTTTGCTGGGCGCTGCTTTAGTGGCAGCGGCGTATGCTTATGGAGAAAGCTGATAGCCCATCCCGGCAATCCTGGTTGGCTTGACCCAAGAGATTGCTTTATCTAGCGGAATTTAATAGATAGTACACGGCGTTATTGTACAGGAGCTATGGGAGCGCACCCTACTTATTTCAGCTACTTATCTCTTTCTTCGGATGAGCAAAAGATTGCAGCAGCTTGCCTGGTGGGAGGCGCTCTCTTGCTTGTTGGCAAGAGGCTGACAGCGCGGCTTCAAACCCCCGAAGGTCTTAAATCTGCGGTTGTGCCCGACGAACAGTTTTCTTTGTTCGGCTTTTTTGATCTCTTTATTGAGGGATTTCTGAACTTCTACGACTCAATCCTTGGCAAGGAGAATCGTAGGCACATGCCTTTTGTTGCGACGGTTTTTTTCTTTCTACTTGCCTCGAATCTTCTGGGGTTAATTCCGGGGATGCCGGCAATCACTACGACCGTTTGGATAAATGTAGCAATGGCGCTGACGGTCTTTATTTATTTCAATTGGCAGGGAATTAAGGCCAATGGCGTCATTGGCTATTTAAAGCATTTTGCAGGGCCAGTTTGGTGGCTGGCTTGGTTCATGTTTCCGTTGGAAATATTTAGCACCTGCTTAAGGATATTGACCCTTAACTTGCGTTTATACTGGAACATATCCGCCGATCATCAGGTCCTGTCTGTTTTCTCTGATTTGCTCCCTCCGCCCCTGCCAGTAATTTTTTATGTGCTAGGGACTTTCGTCGCTTTTATGCAGGCGTTCGTCTTTACTACTCTCACAATGGTCTATATTCTCTTGGCCGAGCAGCACGAAGAAGAGCATTGATTTTTGTCAGTCGTTTGTAAGAAAAATGGTTTGTTTCTTAAAAAGGGAAATACAATGAAAAACTATACAAATTTTGTGATAGCATTTCTGGCGGTAGCCCTGTTGATGCCAAGCTTTGCCTTTGCTGAAGGCGGGACGGTAGGGGGCGGTGGCATGGTAGCCATTGGTGCTGGCTTGGCTATTGGGCTCGCGGCCATCGGCGGAACGCTAAGCCAAGGAAAGGCAATCAGCGCAGCACTGGAGTCTATTGGTCGAAATCCCTCGGCCTATGGAAAGATATTTTTGCCGATGATTCTCGGGTTAGCTCTTGTCGAGTCGTTGGTAATTATTTCCTTCGTTGTGGCCAATGCGCTTGCCGGTAAGGTCTAAATTTTGGGAGAGATAATTCCAGCAGGGAATGTCCCAAAAGTTTGATATTACGGTAATAGGCGGCGGCTTAGTAGGACTAGCCGCTGCCTACCAAATTCTTAAATCCCATCCTTCCTCGAAAGTCTGCGTCCTTGAGAAAGAGGAAGGGCTTGCTCGGCATCAAAGCAGCCGCAATTCTGGAGTCCTCCACTCGGGCGTTTATTACAAGCCGGGGTCTTTAAAGGCCGCCAATTGTTTGCGCGGCAAGGCCTTACTTGAAGATTTTTGCAAAGAGCACGGCATCTCTTTCGCTATTTGCGGGAA
>CAZPBV010000123.1:0-9596 GCA_964584675.1 uncultured Bdellovibrionales bacterium | reverse complement strand
GGAACCATCTGTTCTTTTGCACCAATAGAGAAGCGCTTCAGGGGCTGACACTTCTTGCACCTTGATTCGAGGTGAGCCGAAAGCGGGTTTGTAAGTTTCGTCTAGATCCTTGCGTACTTCCTCAATTATCCCCGGATGAACACGTTTCATAGGCCACCAACACAGGGTGCCCCCAAGGACCATGGAGCGATTTTTTGTAACTTGAAGAATGCCAAACGGAACAGCGCCTTGCGGAACGTGGTCATGTAAAGCATAGAATGACGAAGCGAGTGTTCGACCGATTTGTTGGCTGCGTGGAAAAAGGAAATAGATAGCTTCCACCTGCTGGTAGGTAAACTTTTCAGAAGTTGGATAAAGTTGCGGGAGCTCAGCCCCCTTGCCAATAATAATCGGCATGTGTTCCCCCCCCTTTCATGTGGCACCCTCCGGGGCCTTCTTGAAAGCCAATATTACTGATTCTGATTTATGGTTATGAGGATAGAGCCAAGAGGAGTAGCTTTCGCCATTGTATCCTATTGAACTTAGGTAATATTTTGTATACTCCGCCAATCAAAATACGGGCATTTTGATTGGCGACAGAGATATAGCGCATCGGTTGCCAAATAGTGTGCAAAAGCTGCTCGGTATGCGTTATTTGATTGCCGCCTACTCTTAGGGAATCTGCCTAATGCTTCTACGACATTGGCCTAAATCATTCATTTATGCGGTGCACCTGAACCCCAGGGATCAGTCAAAAGCTTGGCTTGCTCTTTGCTTATCACCCCTGAGGAGTTCCTGGTTGTTGGTGTGAGGTCTCATGAAATTTCGAGTGTGGTTATCTTTGGTAGTAGTTTTTCTTACCCTACCCTTACCCAGGGCTCAAGCTGACACTTTGGAAGTTACTCCTGAATTGGAGGTGCAGCTAGTTACTTTTGGAGGACGCTGGAAGTATGCCTGTCTTTCTCAGGAGGGGATTGTCGGGCAACTCTTTAGACGAAAATCAGTTCTTAAAATGAGAATAGTCGAGGTGTCTCAGCTTTTTGCTCGTTTAGAGCGTCAAATTAAACGCCTTCGCAAGACATCGGAACGCGCAAGTCTCGCGCGGTTGAAGCAGTTGCAAGAGCAGTTTCGCGAGTTGCGAGCAGCCTCTTCAGCTTGTCATTATGCGGCCTCATCTCCAACTGTGCCGGTCAGTGAGGGCTCCTCCTCAAGTTCATCGAACTCACAGGGCTCCTCGCAAGGAGACTCCTTAAGTTCCTCGAGCTCGGACTTATCGAGCGGTTCGGTGGCCCCCGAACCCCTCTATTTGATCCCCGGCCAAGGCTTCTCAGGGCCTGCCGCCGTCCCAAGTTCAGTAGGAGGATCTGCTCTTGTCGGCTATGATGCCAAAGTGATTGCGCGCTGGGATGTTGTCCCCCATCAAAGTTTTTCTGATACCATTAATATTGGGGTAGTTGCCTTCCACATGAATGGCGTTGATCGGGTTGAGCTGTCGGTCAATGGCGGCGAGTGGATGAAGATTAATCGAATGACCCTTAATCCGGAGAGCGGGGTAACAGAGTATTGGGCAACCTTGCGAGCGAAGGATCTGCCCGATGGGGCGGTTGAAGTTCGGGCCATCGCATACCCCAAGACGGCGGGAGTGCCGAGAGTTTTGCAGGGGAAAACCCTCGCCGATAATGGCGAAAATTCCCTCTTCCTCTACGCGAGTCACGGTAATCCCGAGCCGTCTCAGATTCTATGGGTCTCGCCGTCTGGAAACGATTCGACAGGAGACGGAACGCAGGTGAACCCATACCAGACTATTCACCGCGCCCTTTCGAAAGCCAAGACAAGTCGAAGTACCCTCGATCGAGCAGTCATCTATCTTACGGCTGGGAGTCATGCCTGGATTGGTGGGCCTGGGCCAATCAATGCTACCACAGGCGATAGCTATCTCGTTATAGCAGGCGCTCCGGGTACCACACGCGACCAGGTAATGCTCATGAGCGGTGGCACTCGCCTCAACGCGAATCTTGTAAAGTTCCAGGGCCTCACCATTACACAGAGCCTGCCCAACGGCTGGCCTACCATTGTATGGCTCGACAATGTAGTGATGCGCGGCGAGAGAAAATTTGACTATGTCAGTTTTGGAGGCACCGGCTGGTCAGGAGGGCTCTTCGTTACCAACAGCCGATACCATACTTTAGCGAACGCAGCCCGGGGGTACAACTTGGTACGTGGGGTTACTATTGATGGAATATCAAGTGACGCATTCTCCAGTTCGAAGGTAGTGCTAAACAGTAGCGTGGACGGCATCAGTGTGTCAGGTTGGCAGGAGGCCGGGCTATCTGAATCCCCTCATCCCGATATATACAATCACGTTGATGGCATGGAAAACCTTATCCTTTATGATGTCGTGGCTACCAACGCAGCTTCGCTGGGGGTTAGCCTCGGAGGAGCAGGCAGTAACAAAGATGTTGCGATGGTGAACCTGTTGATCGAGACTCAGGCTGCGAGTGCCAATCAGATAGGATGTCCAGTGGATCATCTAGTTATGGAAAATCTGACCTATAACGGAGGCTTGCTGTGGCGATATCAACAAGGAAACACTAAGTTCAGAGCAATACTGGATGGGGTCTCAATTAGAAATCTCTCTATCAGAAACTCTGTTTTTGACGCCATGAGCATCAACTCTTGGAGTGAAAACGCGGGCAGTATAAGGATCAACAATAATCATTTTGGAACTCCTATAAGTTGGTTTGCCGCCGCGCCTTCGTGGGCCACTCTCAGCACTTTCGGAGATCCTAAGTTCATAAATCCCCTAGTCCATGACTATCGTCCTGATGACGGGTCGCCGCTACGCGGACGCATGATGGAGTCCTTCGTTCCTAATGACCTAGTTGGAAAAGAGATCATGCCGGGGGGCAGTATCGGCGTTTTCCAACCACCTTCCTAGCTAATTTCAGTACCATACTGGCCGCAATAAGGGCCAAAACCGATTAGATTTTGGCCCTCCAAGCCGGATTTTCACTAGTGGCTACGACGGCCTACATCTTCATAGGCTCGTCCGCAGACCCGCCATAAATTTGAGGCACTTTTCCACCCATGGGACGAAGATACGTCGATAGTTGCCCGCGGTGGTGAGCCGTATGCCCGAGATCCCATCCCAAAAACATCACCGCCGGCATGGTGGCGATATTAAAAAATGAAACCGGACGCGCGCAGTCTTCGGCGCTCATGTTCTCGATGCGCGGCAGAATCTTGCTGAAATGTTCAGTATACCATGCGGTTATTTCTTTTCCGGTCATGGAGGCTTTTGGCATAGGGCTATCCTCACCTCCAAACTCCCCTCGTGCGACACTCTCCAAGAACCAAATCTCTGAGGTTGCTATATGCCAGGCCAATTCGGGGCCGGATTTGGCTTTCGGATCGGGGCGATAATCATGATTTGTATCAGGTAGTGCCGCGAGCACGCGCGTGGTTATTGCATGTTCCATCTTAAGAGCCTGGACGTAGTTGTCGCGGAAGGCCAAGAGAGTATTTTTATCCATACAGAGTTCTCCTTAATTGACTTGAGCCGATAGTCTTGCCCAGGCTCAAAAAAAGAGCAAATCAGCTCGCGAAAAGACCAAACACTATTCTCACCATTTGCTTATCATTTTTAACAGTCCAAGGAGGTTCTGTGGGAAACAGAATGGTGTATCTATAGGTGGTGTTGAAGCAATCAAAGGTGTCCACTCGGCGCAGGTTAGGTGTTTTTCTTTCGAACCGGACATTTTCATTGGCGGCTAGAGTGTATGGGAGAAGATAGGTGAGTGTCGTTGTAGCAAAGCCATCTTTTAATGCAGCGACTTCGGCATTGGGAGAGCATAGCGACCCTTCTCGGGAAGGGGGGGATTTCAGTTTCCTTTGTCGCCCCGACGTAGTAAGACGGGTCGTAAGCGGATTCTGGGGGGATGTTGTCGGAGTGGCGGTTACGGAAGATGGTACTACCATCGTTGGCCGAAGGCCGCCACGAACCGTCAAAACCCTCCTTCGGAGCGGAGTTGACCTTGCGAGTGAAGAGCCGTTTCGAACAGAACCTCAGACGAAAGCAGAAACACAATTGAGAAACGACAGGCTTAACTCGGTTAACGCGAGTGAAAAGCAACTGCCAATTTCTAATAAGACCACGCTCTTTCAGGCTCGGGTCTCCGTACCTGGCCTTAAACCGGGCCATGAGGGACTTACCATTCTACACCTTACGGACATTCACTTTGTGAGAGATAGGGTCAAGCCTCTTCAGAGGGTTCTTGCATTGGCGCGATATTGCGAGCAACAGAAAGTCTCCCCCGATATTCTTGCATTAACGGGAGACATTTTGTCCGATGTGCCGGCGGATTTTCATGCTAAGGCAGTCAGAGCCCTTGAGAGAATATGCCCGCAGGGAATTAAGGTGTGGACGGCGGGGAACCATGACTTCTACGGTAGCGGCATAGACTATGTGCGCGGTGCATTGGCAAGCATTGGGTTTATTGATTTGAGTTATGGGCAGCCCGAGGTGCAAGGGCACGCGAGGTTTCGAATTAACGGCAGCCCCCTGAATATTTGGGGTATGGATGATTTTCTGGAGGGCCGTCCCCAAATTTCTCAGATGGCCGCCGATTATGCTCATGAGACGAACATTCTTTTGTTGCACAACTTAGACGGGCTCCGTCGCTCCTGCCCCGATGTTTTTGATCTGGTACTTTCCGGGCACACTCACGGCGGGGAAATTTGGGGTGGAACTGCGATAATGAAATATTTTCGGTATCTTCAAGCTGTCAATCGCCAAGTGCTCGGTTGGGACATGCTTACGAACCGCGCACTATCTTATGTTGGGCCTGGCCTTACCGGTGGGCACTGGGGGCGCTGGCTGGGCGGCCCTACGCCTGGTGCTATGCTGATGACATTGACAGGCCAAAGCTAGGGAATTACTTCAAAACGGCCATTCTTGGCTGCTTCTCGGTCGGTCCAAATTCGATTCGCGTGGGAGCCGGGGCCAATCTAGTAGTATCAGACGTTACGCCAGCTCGCGTCTGCTACTTTATGTTCCAACATCGGGCAATGCCGGTTATGGAGCGTTCACGCGGAGATGCGCTGGGCGCCACTAAGTGTGAAGCCATCCGGGCGTCATTTAAGCAGGAAACTTTCCTAATCAAAATCTAATGCAATATTTGTTCCTCCGCCCAATCTTTGGTCAGTCAAACAGAGTATAATCGTTCGGTAGGGTCTCTATCGGAATTTTTTCCAAAACGGTAGCCCTGTGGAGGGGGAGTGACAATCGGAGCGCGTTATGCCGAGAGTTTGCCAGCGGTGTGACGGTGGACGGCCATAAAGAGTTCGTATCGATGGGGAATACGGAGTCTGCTGGGGAATTGCTTGAAAGCCGTCATCCGTGGCGGTTTTTAAGTCGCGCCAAATTCGGTTCGCGCTTGACCGGAGCGAATCTCCGCATCGCATCAACCACTTACGCTTCACTCCAGCGGCTGGGCAAGTCGGCCCTCGCTTGCCCGAGGAGTGTGACTCTGACATGGGGACACATTTCTCGGGCAGAATTACGGACAATGCTCATGGTAAACTATCGGATTGCAACGGAGCGGTCGGATGTTGCATGAGCGACTTCAAGGGGGAGATCCTCCTTTAGTGAGACCTCTGCATGGAGAGGGTGGCGAGCCGCCCCCTGTTGCGCTAGACCTGTCCCCTGGCGGCAAGCTCAAGACCAAGTTGCCTCAACCTCGGCCGCCGATTGTGTCGGAATTTGAACAATATCTCTCTGGGCTCAAAACTGGCCCAGTAGGAGTGACGCCCGTCAATATCACCATCGCTGTGCGTATCTTGTCACAGTATCTTAATTTTTTGGTGCAGAACTTCCCCAATAATTGCTCCGAGAGCGCTCGCTGCCGAACTTGGCCTAACGAGGAAGTCTTACGCCTATTGTTTCAGACTCCACTAGAGCCGCTAGGGGCGTTTCTGCAGTTAGCGCGGGAGGCGTGTGGCAGTGAGACAGCCTCAAGATTAAATGATGTTCTTGTCGAACATTTTTATCCATGGGCCGTGGAACACGGATATACAACCTTTGATGCCCGATACTTTCGGTACGAATTGTGTGGCGAGAGACCCGAGTGTGAACTGACCATTGCCTGGTCTTGTCATGTGGCAAATGAACGCAAACAAGCCCAGCCAGATCATTACGCTCGCGTGTACCAAAGGTGGTGGGAAATCGAAAAACATGTTTCGGGGCTTTTTGAATATGTTTGGTCATTGGTATTGGCAAAAACGTCCCAATCGCCTTCGGCCCAAGGAGTTCTTCCAAGTTGGTCAAATATGCTGCAGGTAGAACTCAATCAATCTCTGACTGATTCGTTAGCTGCGTACATAGAGATAGTCGCTTCCGCCAAGGGAGAGCGAGACGATGCGATGAGAGTCTTTGGGAATCATTTTATCCCTTGGCTCGCTACTCAGAACATTCGCGCCAGTCTTCCCAATCGCTTTCTTAGCTGTTTGCCTCCTCAGGTGCCCTCAATTGAGCTGTGGCGACTTTGGTGTGCACATGCCGAGTCTCTGGTCGCTTGCCAAACGCATCCTCTTCATCCCACTATTGCTCGCAGAAACTTCATTGATCCGGTGGCCCAATATTTGTCCCATATCTGGGAGACATGTTCATTCGCCTCGCCTCATGAGGTCAGCATGATGGAGAATCCTTCGCGAGAAGAAATGCTTTCAACCCGGATCTTAGCCCAAGCCGGACCTAGCGTGTTGGAATTTCTTGATTCAATCAAGGATAGCACATGGATCTTGGCTCAGTGGCGGTCATGCTTGTTAAATACGTTTTATCCCTATCTTGTTGAGAGTGGTTTGATTCAACCGACCGACTTACGGATGGGGTTTAGAGCCTTTGGTCGCGTGCAGCCCAATCAGATACTGGACCAGTGGAGCGACTTTCTATATTCGGGGTTATCTGACGTCGGTTCGGAGGCGTACCGGCAGGCATGGACCCACGCATCGAAGCAACGAGATATCGTTCTCGAGTTTTTTGAGTTTATTGGCGATCATTTGGATGCGCATCTGGCGTCGAAGGCAGAGACACTAGTTTCGGTCTTTAGAGATCGTACCAAGGATCTATTGGATGAGTTCTTGAAGGAGCTGAGAGAGTCTCGAAACGACGAAACCTTTCATTTATTGCGTCGAATTTTGGAGTGGCGATTTCTGCCTTGGGCGAGAGAACAGGGATTTACCGACTTCGATGCTCGTAGAGAGGCGGTGTTGAGAGGAGACGAGATCCCGCCACTAGGAATATTTCAGGGATGGAGAGGCTCGTTAGAGGGCGCAGCTGAAACACTGCCATTGCCTACTCCGGAATTAAAGAAAAGAGCTGTTCGTGTGGTGCGGAAATATCTATCCTGGCTATGGAGAGGACATTGCAAGCGGTGTCCTGAGTCTAGCTTGCTAGAGGACGCAAATGGTCTGATAGCGGCGGGCTCGATACTGACCGACCTTGTGGTCCAATCTCCGCTGCTGAATTTAAAGGCCTATTTTCATTCTATAGCAGATCCCACCGTCAGGCGATTTGCGTATAGGGCGATTTGTAAAGGTTTCTACGCGCACTTATATGGCCTCGGTCTTTGCAAGGTCGACGTAGCCCAATGGTCTTGCGACCTACTCGATATTGTTCCCCAGAGCTCACTGGTGTCACAGTTTCTATCGCAAGGTGGACTTGGCGAAGAGAAGGACCGAGCTCTTAGGCGTCTGGTTACATGGGTCTGGAACGAGCTCATGATAGATTGCAGACCAAAGGGTAGCAATGCGCTGATTGCCAACGCCGATGGTGTCAATGCGCTCGATAAGGCAATAAGCAGCCTTACCAACGTTCGAGTGGATCGCTTTCTAGCTTTCTGCGCGAGAGAAGGTGGCCCTCGTTTGCACGGTCTGGCCATGGCGGCAGTTGTAAAAAAATTTCTTCCTTGGGTTTCGCAGAGCCATAAAGGACGTTTTTCTTTGGAACGCTTCCGGTTTTGTGTGTGGCCCAGCGCGCCGCATCTGATTGAGTATCGATTCTTTTGTGACTCTCTCTACGATCCGTCGTTATGTAATAAGGATGGGGCGCCTCGTATTGGCACGTTAACCGAAAGGCGGCGACAGGTTGCGCGCTTTATTGAGTCCGTGTGGAGCTCTCTTGGGATAACGACGTCTTTAGAAAAGGCTAAGGATCGGGAGGCATTACGAAATGCCATTTTTGGCAAACTGCCTACGCCGCATATTAGAAAGTTTGTAGCATCAATTGAGGATCCTACAGAAAGGGGACGTGCCCGGGCGACTCTCTATTCAGTTTTCTACCCATTTGCTTATAGCAGTGGCTATTCGAGCTTCAACCCCGAAATATACGCAGCGATAACTGGAATTAATGGTGGTAAGGTTACCGGCTTGGAGTCGAGTCTCCTTCATTCTTGGGGAGATGAGTGTTATTGTCGTTGGTTGTCATCGGGAAATCTGGACGAGGAGAAGACTCGTTTTCTTGTCTTTCGCCTTATGATCGAGCAGGCTTTGGTTCATGTTCAGGGAATGGCGAGCGATGGTCTCGGGGTAGATGCGGCTCTGTTGAGGCATCGGGAACAGATTGCGCAGGAATTGCAGCGGAAACAAGGCGCTCGAAGATATCGAGTGAGTACCGCAACGTTGTCGCACATTCTTTCTGAGCATCTTTTACCTTGGCTTGATGCGGTGTCGAGACAGCCACCGATCTCCTCAGCAATTGAGCCGCCCGCGTCCTCTGACGGACCTGAGCAAGATTCCGTCACGCCAGTAATTGGTGGCGAATCGTCGTCCGGTGAATGTGCCCCGACGCCACCTCAACCGATTCATGAGGTGGCGTCAGAGGAGTTGAAGTCGGCTTCCTTGCCTATTATTTTTAGGGCAACCAATCCTGATTTGCCAATTCGGCCCGCTGTCGTCGATAAGTGCTGTGATGATGCCGTCACTTTGTTGGTTCAGAGCGGATGCTGCCGGCTTGGAGTTATTCGGCAAGTTCTTTTGAGGCACTGTAGTCTTGAGGGAAGCAGTATCCTGCACCCGCGCGAAGAGGAGACACGCTTAGACGTACCAGCGGAAGCATGGGATAAGATCTTGACCTATATTTTTAGGGCTCGCGGCTCCACTTTGAGAAGAGTATGGGACGAGCTTGGTCGTGAGGCACCGTTGTTTCTAAATTCAGAACGAGGAAGTTTCTTGCCTCCCAGGAACAACCGCCCTCGGAGTTTGTCGAGCGCAACTCCCGATGCTGACGTAGCAGCTTTGTATGAGGATGCCCTCGATAATGTCGGAACGACTCTCATAAAAGATGCTCGTATTCCGTGGGGAGAGCTAAGAAGATTACTTGTCTCTCAAGTTCAGACATTCCGAAAGTTGATCCAGCTTGAGGACAGAGTGGTAGCGTTCACGGCCGAGCAATGGGAGGTGGTTGAGCACTACCTTCGCCTCAGAGAGAAGTACTTGGGGATGCGGGACGGAGGGTCGCAAGAACAGGGCTTGTTGGTATTTTCCTGAGCGCTTGCTTCGAGTAATCTTTGAATATCAATAAGCGAATCGAATTTGAATTTGTTTCTTAGCCCGGACTTCTC
>CAZPBV010000122.1:4557-9612 GCA_964584675.1 uncultured Bdellovibrionales bacterium | reverse complement strand
ACAATGGCGCAATGTATATCTTTCGTGAAACCATTTGCCGCCAGGCGAGACCCAATTTCAAAGGAGCCGTTGCCATCTCCGTGTAACAGACTGATGGTGTCGGCATATCCGTTAACCGCAGCAGCATCAAGATTACCATCATGATCAAAGTCGGCCACCGCCACGTATTGCGGGGCTCGGTCAAGCGCTGTGGACAGCGGTGCCGAGAGAACTACCCGCGGTGGACGGACATAGCAGAAGGGGTTGGTTGATAGCAGGCATTGGGCAAAAGCTTCGGCGTCATCGTTGTCAATCTTGCCGTCGGCAGTGAGGTCGGCGCGCGCGCAATTTGGGTTTGAACTAGGATTTTGACCGAGACATCCTTGCAGAAACTGTCCATCGGAAGAGTCAGTATATCCGCTGGCGTCAAAATCCCCAGGAATAGAGGCATAGTAAGGAGCCGGCTCCGCGAAACAGTTCGGATTAGCCGCCACATTGGCGCCTGAAAAGCATCGCGAGAATACAGCCGCATCTAATTCATCAATTATGCCGTCGGAGTTGAGATCTTTATTGTAACAGTCATAGGCAGTTGATGTCGGGAGCGCCCCGAGACATCTGAGGAACTGGGCGTGATCACTGGTATCAACATCGCCATCGGAGTCAAAATCCGCCTTGGCCAGCGGAGATACCGAGAGTTGCACCACATATCCATAGATAATGTTGTCGGTCAGCCCGTGACATACTGCAATTCCACCTATGGTCCGTCCGTCATCGGATATCGTGGACGCATCGATGAGCTGCCAGTGATATGGCTGTGAGGTGCTCGGGTTAATCGGATTGCCGGAGTCAATATCTAACCCGTAGGTGTCCTTCAGGCTATCCTTAAGTCGTGATACCGGGCGATCTCCGAGGAAGGACGGCGAAATGACAGCGCTGCGGAAGAGTTCGCTATTGGGCACTCCGATTTCTCCGCCGCCGTAGCTGTTGCCGACAAGGAGAGTTCCTCCAGCGGAGCCGTCAATAATATGGCTGTCAAAAAGGGTATATCCAAAACCGTTTTGCCTATCGGCGAGATCTCCGAGATGCGTCGGATTCCAGCCACCGGGCTCTTTCCACAACACGGCTTCGTCAACCTGATAGTCGTTTTGAGAAGGAATACGATTATTTGGGTCGACTTCGGGAATGATGCTGGGGCGGTTGGCCCACGGAATGCCTGTGCCATTGAGACTTTTACCAAACACCGAAAGACCATCGGGGCTTACTCCGCGCGCCTCATCTCTTCTTTGAATTGCCGAGCTGGAGCCAGAAAGAGGACTAAGCGGTACCAGAGCGGACTGTCCTAGATTCCAAATATAGGACTTGATGTCGGGAAGTCCAGTGGGAGTGCTTAGGTCCAGGTAGCTTCCAACGAGGCGGTTTCCGATTGCATCCATACTGCGTCCCCAAGACATACAGATGCTACCCACGCAGTCAGATGCCGGTGGGTTTGCGGTTGTCGTGGTGCCGGTACCCGCTCCGGCCCATCGAACCGCCTTGCCGGTAAAAAAACCGCTTTGAAATGTTCCGGCTACCACAGACCCGTCTCTACTGACGGCAACCGCTTCGCTCCGCACCGGTTCATTGTCGCATGGAATGATGGGGTCTGAACACGGCGCTACGGGAGCGCCGATACGAGCCAACTTAAGTGGTTCGGCTTGAGCGCCGATCCAGCGAACAGCCCGAGGCCGGCAGCTAGAAAAACTATTTGGGACGCAATCGCAGGCGCCGCTAGGACAGACGCTTCCCACGATGGTGTTGCCATCATCTGAGACACCAAGAGCCAGTCCTCGGGCATATCCCCCTTTACTGAGGGGTTGTGGCTGACCAATATTTCCTGCCGACGATGCTTGCGCGCGAAACGGGCGGAATTCATAAGTTGTCGTTTCTCGATAGTTTCCAACCACGGCCCCGGAGCTGCTGACCCCGGTGATATACGTTTCATCAGAATTGAGGATGCGCAGCGGAGTGAAAGAAGACACCCCGTTACTTGTGGGACTTAATGAGCAGGTAGAGGGCGCAGTGCTGTCCCGCGAGACGACTCGGCCGCCCTGAATACGTTCTCTTGCGGCTTGTGTGGCGGCAAACGTTCTCTGTATTTCCTCAACCGATAGAAGTGGAGTTTGAGTGGACGTGCTGGTAGCGGGCAGGGGGGTAGATTGCTTCGGCGAAGCGATTAGTTTTTTCTTTTCTTGGGCGTGAACGTCGGATACCGAGGGCCATCCTGAAAAACTAGCCGTGCAGACAATAATAACGATTGCCGAAACAAGCGGCTTGGTGCAATAGGCTGTCCTCTGAGCCGATATCAGCATAGTATCCCTCACCAATATTTGTGATGCTGCGGGTCGTATGGCCCTGACTGAACACGATCCCCTACGAGACGACACCCCAGCTTCCCAGAAGGTACTATCGTAATAACGAGGTGTTATCTTTAACTTTACCTTCTCGCTTTCAGGCTTGGCGCGGGTGAGTCGGTTGGTTAACCCCCTGTAGTGATTGCGTTTTGGTTTTTGGGGGATGTGCAGTGCAAAAGCTTGTCCTTCAATTCTTAGGACCAGTTGGACCAATCGGCAAAGGACCGGGTCAAGGATGAGCGAGAGGGAGCAGAGAGCAATCGTTCATTGAGCAGTGTCGTTGACAGAGGAGGACATCTGCAGAGTCGATAGCGCCATTTCCATTCTGATCGCGAAAGTCTCTTGCAGTGGAGGCCTCTCCCAGATGGTGGGAAATTGCATCCAGGTCCCGCTGGTTGACCTCGCCATCGGTGTTGATATCACATAGCGGCTCTGTCAAAGCGAAAGTGACACGGGCACCCTCCTCGCCCTCAACAATAAAGTTTAAGCGACCAACATCAGTAAATGCGCCGAAGGGGACTCTCATCTCCGCATCCACTCCCGGCTGCGACGGGAGTTTCCGATAGATCTCTTTGTTATCTGCACGAAAAGACACAGTAGCGGGGATGTGATTCAAGTCTGGGTATCGGATTTGGAGCAATGGACTTAATCCTTCAGCAAGGATCGGGGTTACGTAGTATCTTTCCTCTCGAACCGCCCCCTCTGGAGTGATGGTGACTCGATGATCGTCATCTTCTCCCACGTCGCTACTCTTCAAATAAACAGCCCCTTCATCGAAGGCGTGAAAGACAAGTGGCCACGGATGAAACATATTCTTCGGAACGGCGTAATGTGAAAGGTTTCGAGACCGTTCGGTCGATGTGGCAACGATAACATTTCCGCGACTATCTTGGGGCGAGGGTCCCGAATTCGCGCTCGCGACCGGGTTGTAGAGGGGAGCTCGTCGCCAAAGCGCGATCAGGGGTTGAATACCGGCTTCCCTTCGCCGCCAGTCTGGTCCAATCGGCCCGAGAATATTATTCTCAAAGCCGAAAAGGAGGAGGAAATCCTGATGAATTGTTGGGAATCCGATCGCAAATACAAATGGCACTCGTCCCTTGATTGGAAACGGTTGCATCGTGAGATCCCGCCCCACACCAAGCAAAGGATCTGCAACTTGGTGCGGTGATAACTCCGCAACTACCTGAGATGAGCCATTTGCGAGCAACTGAATCGCTTTTATCGTCAACGCTCGATACTCGCCTTGCGTCTGATCGTAGACCGCAAAGAGATATATCTGATCGGCGAACTTTGCTTTAATAAAAACACAGCTATCAGTCTTTGGAAAACCCGCAGGCCGCGCCGCAAATACCGCGGTCTGATCAAGCTTAGAAGGTTGGGATGGCAAATCAACATCACGATAAAATGTAATTCGACACGGCATTTTTGACCAGAATTGTTGCGCTGATACCGAAAACGCCGAAGTCAGATGAACTAGGCTGACACCAAGAAGTATTCGCAATAAGTTTCGTCGTATTGTCATATAATTTTCGCGTTAGACAAAGTTATTCTGTCGGACAAAAAAATCATAGATTTGTGACAGATAATTTTCGTGCAACGGATCGGTGTCTGCTTGCACTCTAAATGTCGGAACTCGAGCCGCTATGCTCTCTCCGTACGGATTGTGCGGATCGTAAGAGTTTTGATTGTACCTTATCCAGGCGCGAACGAAGGCATCGAGGTATTGTCGATAGGTAAAATCCACCGGTAACGGATTCCCCTGCCGATCGATCCGAAACTGATGTAAAAGATAGGCAGTGCCAAGCGATAATGAGCCCCAACCCGCACTAATATTTTGTGGCGTATCCAAGAGTCTACTGGGGCGTAGCTCCCGCGGATATCCGAGCAGTATTACCTGATCAAGGGCTGTTAATAGCGAGAGCTGAAGCATTCCGTAAGTAGAGGCTGTGGTGGTCTGCGCGGTGAACGAGAGAATCTGGGAGGCTTCCGCAAATCTTGAATTTGGCAGACATACCTGTGACTGATTTGTGCTGAAATAACACTTTGCCCCGGGAGCGATCGGACCATCAACAATAATTTTCCCTTTACACATTCTCCATTGCTTGAAATTTCCTTCATTAACATCGCTTGCTGCCCAAACCCAATTCTGTCGTGGACTACCAGCAACATAGGACGATGCAAGCGGAACATCCGCCGGAAGAATATTATGAGGTGTAGGATCGCCTGGCTCTAGTATCTGATAACCTGGGGGCACGTACGCCCGTGGTTCGATATCATCGGGGATTACCAAGTTTTCCGCCGGAAAGAGGTGCCAGTTGGCAATGGGGGAGGCGGTTGAGGAAGTTGTTGCTGCAGAACAATGGGATGGTATTTATGATTCGAATTTGCAAGTTGTACTTGCACCGACTTGCAATCAATAGTTACTGGCTCGTATCGAAAGGCGAGAGGATTAAAACTAGAACCTGATTCTTGCTCCGCTTGCGCAACGAGAAATCGGACTGGAATCCCCCTCTGATGGGACAGTTCTGACATAATTGAGCGAGTGCTCAGGCCGCTATGGGTGGGGAGTGGTTGACCTCCGTTCACTCGAAGTAATTCAAGTGGTGAAACAATATTGAGATGAATTGTTATCGAAGGATAGTAGGGACTGACGGGTGTTAGGGTGAGTAGCGCTGTTCCATAGTGC
>CAZPBV010000122.1:0-4547 GCA_964584675.1 uncultured Bdellovibrionales bacterium | reverse complement strand
GTAAGCATATGACGAGTCCGACTTGGTGATGGGTTTCCCAGTGGTCGAACCGTACTGTTTGGATAAAGAGAAATTGGAAGGTTCACCGGCGCAATTGGAGGAGCGACAACCTCATCTGTGATAGAGATTGTAAAGGGAAGTAGACCCCGATCATATGTACAGCCATTCGTTGGGGTTACCGGCGCAAACGGACGGGCGGTATATTGAAGATAGAATGTGGTGCCAACCGGAGCGGCAGCAAAATAGTCTATCGTATATCCCGGATCAAAGTGAGTTTCCCCCGGCATCAAACTGAAGAAGACGGGTGCACCATATTCGCGTGTTTGATCAACCGAGGAAAGCTGACCGGTATCGTACTGGATGTCGACGAGCGCAAGTTTGTCAAAATAGCCGGATGCCACGCCAACCTCACCAGAGCACCCCGGATCCGGGTCCGGAATATCTTCAAAACACCAGCAACGTACCTCTCCATCGGGATCGCCGAACGATACTTTCACTGTGCCAACAGGACACTCTTCCGAATCGTCGCAGGCTACTGAGCAGGGAGGGGCTCCCCCTTCTGAACAATCCTCTGCACAAGCTAGAGTGGCGAGCGAAAGGAGGACATTGATGGCGACAAGGTGGTAGAGCAGATGCATTATCCCACCCCATTTCATTTTATATAAAAACAAAAAAGATCGGCGCAAGCGAAGCCTTATTAAGGAAGTATAAATTATTGTGAGCCATACCCTTATATCACAAAAAACATGTTAGGGGCCCCGATAGTTTGCGATGGCCATCTAGATGCCAGTACGCGATCGAATTGCTGACTCTTTCACTGGCTATACGCAAGTATCTCTAGTATACCGCCAAAGCATTTGCGACCTATGAAAAAAGTAACGCCCTATTGTTTTTTTTGTGAACATACTAATTAAACGGGCACCGGCATTCCTTGACATTTCCTACCCAAGCGAGATAACGCATGTCGCTCGGTATACTTAGCATGTAATATACTTTTTTCCTGCTACGAGGCTCATACGTGTTAAACTGCGACGTCGCCCTTGTCGCGAGTGCTCGACGGCCGTCAGGCCGCTTTCGCGCTCGTTCCGGCGTCTCCCTGCATTTTAAAGCGTCTTGAACCTCTCACCACGCAAAAGTGTGCATAACACGCTCTGGAGAAGCACTTACATCGGGGATGATGAGAAAAATAAGAGCTTGTGTGAAAAAATTCGAATCAGCCGAATGTCGGAACTTGTGCCGCTATACTAAAGCACCGTCACACTCGAAGACTTGAGCCGCAACGAATTTCCAATAACAATGACATCGCTAAAGGCCATGGCCAGCGCTCCAAAAATTGGGTTCAATAGCCCCATGGCGGCAAGCGGAATGCCTAAGCAGTTATAGAAAAAGGCCCAAAAGAGATTTTGCTTGATGATGCGCAGAGTATTCCGGGAAATCGCCAGAGCCTGAGGTAGACGACTCAAGGTGCCGTTTAACAGAATGACTTGCGCGCTTTCAACTGCAACATGCGAAGCATCACTGAGTGATATGCCCACACGAGCAGCGGCCAGGGCCGGAGCGTCATTAATGCCGTCACCGATGAAGGCGGTTGGAGCATCGCGCTCTATCGTATGCAATGTTGAAAGCTTTGCCTCGGGAGAGCACTCAGCATAGACGTCGTGAATACCGAGCACCGCGGCTACTGCCTTGCACTTGTCCTTCTTGTCTCCGCTCAAGAGTACGGTCTTGAGCCCGGCACGGGTGAGACCGCCAATTGTTTGCAGGGCATCAGGTTTGATTTCATCTTCGATTGAAATTCGTGCAATAACGCTATCATTCTTTCGAACTTCGAGGTCGCTTTCAGGGCTATGCGAGTCCTTCGGCGAACGAATCTCATAGCTATCTCCCCCATGAGTAATACCACATACCCCAACACCTCGCGTTTCTGCCAACGATTGGAATTCAAGGGGAGGACTAGAAGCAAAAGCGTCTCTTAGGGAACGCGCAATAGGGTGAGAGGAATGGTTCTCCAGCCCTCTGATGGCCGAACGCACGTGATTCTCGGTCTCTTGAAGAACAGTTAAGCGATGCACCTTAAAAGCCCCGGTGGTTAGCGTGCCGGTCTTGTCGAAAACGAGCGTTTTGACACGCGCCAGCCGCTCCAATGTGTCGCCGCCCTTGATAATAATTCCGTGCCGCGCCGCCTGGCCGATACCGACCATGATGGCGGTGGGAGTAGCTAGTCCCATGGCGCATGGACAGGCAACAACGAGTACCGCGACGCTCCTGAGAATTGCTTCGGTGAAAGAGGCAAAGCCAAATCCCCACGATATAAAAAAGGCCATCAGCGCAATGAAAATCACCAGTGGGACGAAGACGGCGCTCACCTGGTCGCCGAGCCGTTGAATTGAAGGGCGCTTCAATTGAGCCTGCTTAACGAGGCGCACCATGTTGGCCAGGACGGTATCTTGTCCGATGGCGCGCGCAACCATACGGAAGGTTCCCTTGACCAGGGTAGCCCCGGTAACCACTTTTGAGCCGGCTTCTTTGTCAACCGGCAGGCTTTCGCCAGTGAGGATGCTTTCATCAACAGATCCGCTTCCTGAAGTGACTTCTCCGTCTACTGGAATGCGGTCGCCTTCACAGAGGAGCAGCAGGTCTCCCGTCCGCACCTGCTCAAGATCGATCTCTTCAATTTGCTCCAGCATCCCGGCGCCATGCACTCTTCTCGTTCGCTGTGGTTGAAGATGAGAAAGATCCTCAATGGCGGAGGTGGTCTTTCGAACGGCGCGCTCTTCCATGACGTTTCCCAGAAGCACGATGGTGGTGATGGTGGCGGCCGTTTCATAGAACATAAAATCACTACCGAGTCCGAGGAGAGTTCCATAGACACTGTACGCAAACGCAGCGATCACCCCAATAATGATAAGCACGTCCATATTGGCGACACCGGATCGCACCGAGCGCCATGCGCTCTTTCCAAAGTGCAGCATGCTCACCACAAATACCGGCAGGCACATGGCCAACTGCATTCGATCCTTGTGGAGCAGGGGGAACGGCAGAAACATGTGGAGAACCAGGGGGATGGTGCAGATGAGGCAAAAAAGAAATTTGCCTTCTAACGACCATCTTCGACTGACCGCGGCGTTGTTGTTTGTTCGAGGCCGGTAGCCAAGGCGCTCTATCTCCGAAATAATTCGGGGCAAGGCGTTTGAGTCGGGCAAGGAAAAATGCGCCGAGGACGTTGCGTAACTCACCACGGCGTCATCCAAGCCGAGCGCTTTGAGCCGCCGCTCAATGCCGGCAGCGCACCCGCTGCAATCCATTCCATCGATATGCAGGTCAACTCCCGCAGCTTGCTGATTCATGTTTTATCGAAAATCTGTTTCATGTAACTCAGAAGCAATAATCTTCCGCAGACGGTCCGGTACGCGGTAGGCGTCGCAGACGGCGCAATCCATGTGAGCCTGCTTTTCTGCCCCGACCTGCATATTCTCCAATACATCGGTAGAGATGTAAAATTTCGCCAGGGCGGGGGCAATCGAGGGGAAATGTACGGGGAGGGGGAATTCTTTGAGGTCTGCATTGACCAACTTGGGAAAGAGAGCGCGCTGAGATTTCTTTCCGAAAAAGCAAATGATAAAGGAGGCGAGTGTAGAGTTAAGAATGGTAAGAAGTGCCAGGAGCGTTTCACGCGATTGCTCAGGGCTGCTGAAGTGACGCGGCAAAATATGCAGTACGGACTTGTTATAGAGATACGGGCTTTCAGTATAAGCGGCGCTTATACAATATGGGGGTCGGCCAAGCACTTCCCGAATAACGATTCTGGGTCCTTGAAACCGGGTAATGACTTGCGGTTCTGCCAGCCAGGGGCCGTGATGCAAATAGGATCCCGACCACTTAATTGAAAATCTTTGTATGTCTCGGCCTTCAAGGTAGGGCAGACAGTTGTTATCGATTGGACGATCAAAGTGATACACATGATTACGCACATCCTCGATAGATTGCGCCGGGGTGCCCCTTCCTTGGCTATAGGCCTGGAGCGCGATGAAGGACTGAAATGGAGAGTCCTTGTCCCCCATGGGTTTGCCAGTGCGTATATGGCGAAGTACGCTCTCGATGCCGGGCGACCAGCGGGTGGGAATCTCAGCCGCTGGTCGGGAAAGGCAGACTGATACCGGTATCTGAGTTGACTTGGTTGGTTGCAAAGTGCGCTCATCGATATGTCGTACCTGTATAACGGGTTGACCGAGGCCGCGTTGCGCCTCTAGGATCACTGGTTCCACCCCGATGCGGGGAAAGGCGTCGCTTGAAAAGATGTCGACTCGGTTAAGGGCGTTTTCGGCGAGGAGCAAGCGACGTATGGCGGTTCCTCCTCGAATGCCGAGCCATGCGTTTGGTACTACAAACGAAAGTCGCCCTCCCGGTTTGAGGAGTTCGAATCCGCGAGCCATGAACAGCATATACTTGTTGACTTTGCCGCAGCGCGATGATGAGTAGAGCCGCTTCAATTCTTCATTCTCTGCAAATTCAATGGTGGCTTTATTGCTGCGTAAAAAAGTTTCCGC
>CAZPBV010000121.1:7254-9692 GCA_964584675.1 uncultured Bdellovibrionales bacterium | reverse complement strand
CATCCTTGGCCGCACGCCCGAACCTCTCACTCAGTGGTGAGAAGTCCGGGCTAGTCCGAGCTTTTCGCGGCCGCGTGAGAATTTCGGACTAACCATGCAGCGGCAATGGGATCGATGCCGATTCATTGGAGGCGAGTAGAGGTGCAGTGTATAGGGGACTAAATGAAGAAAAAGCAAAAATTGGCGAAGACGCGGAAACAAAATAAGTCCGCAAAGACTGTTCTTGTCAAACGCGTCACGCGCGAGCCCGCGATCCGCACGGTTATGATGCCGAGAGATACGAATGCGTTGGGCAGCATTTTTGGCGGCCATATTCTTAGCCTGATTGACTTGGCAGCCGGACAGCATGCGCGCACGGTCGCCCCACGTAACTATGTTACAAAAGTGATGCGAGAAATTAACTTTATTGCCCCGGTTTACGTGGGTGACGTAGTTAGTTTCTATTGCACAACGACCAAGATAGGGACAACTTCGCTAACTATTTTAGTTGATGTGGAGGTGATGCGGGGGGTTGATTGTGTGCAGGTGATTTCGGTGACCTCAGCGGAGGTCGTCATGGTGGCCGTGGATAGCAAGAATCATCCGACCCCCATCTTTGACTCCTCAAGGTAGCTCATGTGTTGAATAAGCAGCGGTCCTTGCTTGTTTTACTTGTCATGCTTTCGTTGCTTTCGCTCTATTTGTGGCGAGAAATGAGCAGTTTGAGGAGCGAGCTGTTACGCAGTGCGGAGGCAAAGGCTATTC
Source organism: uncultured Bdellovibrionales bacterium (assembly GCA_964584675.1). GTDB lineage: Bacteria > Bdellovibrionota_C > UBA2361 > UBA2361 > JBGSMV01 > CAZPBV01. Next base: position 8,948 of record CAZPBV010000121.1, on the reverse strand, counting down.
TTGAGAAAGAACTCATCAGCCAGGAGCAGCAACTTACGAGCCAACACGCGGCGCTCAAATCCCAGTTGGAGTCCGCTTTAAGCCGATTGGAAGAACGCACTACCTTCTCCCCTCAGCCGCCAAAGATTGCCTTGTCTCAAAGGTTCCCGAACGACCAAAGTCCCCAACCGCAAGCGCCTGAAGATAGACGAACCCTTTGGCGGGCAAGGCAGGCGGTGAGCGAAGTGGAAGAGATGATGGCGATTTCTGATGCAGAAAAAACGGCTCTGTCGGACCTATTGCAGCGGGAGTACCGGAGTGCGGCGGATGGTTTAAGTCCGCAAGAACGGGAACGTGTTAAGCAAGATGCTCTGGAACAAGTATTGGGAGGGGAGAGAGCGCGGCAATTGATGGAATTGCAGAAGGCGCGCCAGCAGCGCGAACTTGAAGAAAGTATCAATCGGGACGTGATAGTCCTTAGTCGGCGTTTGGGGTTGAGCCAGGAACAAGAGCAGGATGTGCGGCAGGCGATTGAACAGGCTGAGCAATTGGTTCTTCCGAAACGCGAGGCCGTACGGGAAAAAATGCAAGAGGCCATGGCGCTACACTTGGAGGGCGAGTCTGGAAAGGATAAGTTGCAAACTCAGTATGATGAGATTAAAACTCTTAGTGACGAGTTAAAGCTCACCAAGGATCGGGCAATAGTAAATTCTCTTGAGGGAAAGCTCAGTGATAGGCAAAAAAACGAACTCTTGGCGTTGCAAGCGCAAGAGCCGTAACTATTTAGTTGCAGAAGGGAATAGCTTCAGAGGCGGAGCTCTGTGGATTGTTCTTCTCATTTTGATTCCTGTGCTGCCGATAGCAGCCTTTCTTTTATTTCCGGGCTTTGTTACTTCGCAAATTTCTTTTTTAGAGAAGGAGCCGCCGGTCATCGAATTCACCGAACTTCCGACTGCTGTTGGACTTGGCACCTCAACTTTTACCATGAGACTTTCCGATAGCGGCGCCGGCCTAAGTGAGGCGGTAGTTCGCGTGATTCAGGAGAATCAGCCGTTTGACCTACTCAAGCAAAAGACGTCCCCGCATGCTAATCATGAAGACGTCAAGTTCACCATTGATTCCAAAGCGCTTGGGCTTAGGGAAGGCTATATTAATTTGCAGGTGATGGTGTTCGATGCCAGTTTTTGGAGCAATCGGGCTGAGTATACCAAGGAATTGCGAGTAGTGTATGTGAAGCCTCGTGTGGAGGTTTTGACCGCTATGCACAACGTTGCCCAGGGAGGGGCCGGGTTAGTTTTCTATAGACATCGTGCCGGAGAAATTGCTGAGAGCGGTATTATGGTTGGAAAGGAATTCTTTCGGGGATTTCCCGCGGCCGCCTTCGATCCTGAGTTTAGCCAGATAGCGGGAGGGCAGGAGGTCTATGGCGCCTTCTTTGCAATTCCAAAAACATTTGATGGGAATAAGGAAAAGCTTGTTGTTGTTGCGCGTGATGTTGCTGATAATCAGGCCAGTGCGCCGATTAACTACAGGATTTTAGACCGCCGATTTAAAGCGAGCGCTCTTAAAATTAAGAGTGACTTTGTTCGCACGAAAGCGGCTGACCTCTTACCGGCTTATTTTAAGTTGGCGGGCATTCAAGAGAAACTTCCCGCCCTTGAAAATGCGACTTCGGCGGAGCTGGTTCGATACTTTCGGCAAGTTAATGAGGATTA
>CAZPBV010000121.1:245-7244 GCA_964584675.1 uncultured Bdellovibrionales bacterium | reverse complement strand
GAAAACACGATTTTTTCGGCAAAACGGTTTATTGGTCGACGTTTGGAGGAGGTCCTTGCCCACCCGTTGCCGCAACGTTTTTGGACAGGGGCCTTTTCGAGAGCGATTGCGGGAGCGCCTACATCAAATTTCGGCGATATTCGGACCTACGAGATGGATGGGGAGCCTGCTGGAGGGTCGGAGCATGACGGAATAGACTTGGCGGCGGTTGCCAATACACCGGTCCATCCAGCGGAAAGGGGTAAGGTAATTTTCGCCGACGACCTCGGTATTTATGGGAACACAGTGGTGATTGACCATGGTCTTGGCATTTCCACACTTTATGGGCACCTTTCGTCGATATTGGTTCAGCCGGACGAGGAGGTTACTGTCGATTCGGTCCTCGGTCGAAGTGGGTCAACAGGACTTGCGGGCGGTGATCATTTGCATTTTGAGGTGCGAATAGGGGGGAGGTCGGTCACTCCTATTGAGTGGTGGGATGGGCGTTGGGTGAATGATCATATATTGGAGCGTATTTCACAGGTAAAGGAGCAGTTGCGAGTAGCTTATTAGCGGTATCTCGCTTCATGACTTGGCATGGATGCGGATAGTTGGTGTCGGCACGTTGTCGTTGTAACAGGAACGATTGGATCGGGAAAATCTACTTGTGTTGGAATATTGGAAGAGCAGGGGGCCTTGGCTGTCAGTGCCGACAAGGTCGCTCGCGAGGTAGTTGCACCCGGAACTGAAGGGCTCCGGGCGGTGGAAAAGCGATTTGGCAAGCCCATTCTTCTGAAAGATGGCAGTCTTGATCGAGAACAACTGGGGCAGATTATTTTCTCCGATAGCACCGCCCGCCGGGACTTGGAATCAATAGTTCACCCGCTTATTCAAGAGAGAGTTGGTAGGATATTTTCGGCAGTGTTGAGCAAGGGCTATCCGCTCCTGGTTTATGATTGTCCTTTGTTTTTTGAGGCCGGCCTTTATAAGAAACAATTTAGGGGAGTTGTTTTGGTCTCTGCTCCTCCGGAAATCTGCGCTGAACGACTGGCAAAGCGTAGCAACCTTTCACTGACGGAGGCAAAGAAGCGGCTTTCAAGTCAGTGGCCGATTGAACAAAAGATAGCAAAGTCGGATGTGGTTATTGATAATTCTGGAAGTATAGAGGAGTTGAGGGTAAGAACCAGGGCTGCATTTGAGTTGCTTGCTCAAGAAGCTGGTAAGAACGAGTGAGTGTATTGGTCAGATTTTGCAGAGACTTGGCACAAGCTTCTATGTGGAGACTTGCTTTCGCCGGCGTCTTGGTGTTGGCGGCTAGTGTCTATTTTGTTGCCCTCGTCCCGCGTTCCGTTGGGCTGACACCTGATTCGGTTGCTTACCTTCTGGCCGCACGAAATCTTGCGGGTGGTCATGGCCTCTCGGTTCTTGGCGCGGATGGAAGTTTTGAGCCCCTGACTCGTTTTCCGCCAGTGTACCCGGCCCTCTTAGGAGCCCTTTTTTTGTTGAAGCAAAATTGGTTGTCTGTCCTTTGGGGACTCCACTTTTTTTTATATATCGTAAACGGCCTCTTGATGATGGCCTTGGTGCAGTGCTCCACCGGTACTAGGGAATTGCGTCAAGACCCCTTGAAACAGTTTCCTCGGCGCGCGGCCCTGGTTTCCTCGGCGCTATTTTGGGTCCATCCGGCAGTACTTAACGTGCATTGCATGGCGTGGTCAGAACCGCTATTTATCTTTTTTTTGCTTCTTGGCGCCATTAGTATTCATGGATTTTCGACAGGGCGTTCTCGCCTAATTTTTCCGGTCGTGCTCGGAATCCTTTCTGGCACCGCCTTTCTAACACGTTACGCCGGGGTTGCGCTCGGAATTGCTGCTGGTGTCTGGTTGCTCTCTCTGCCGAATCATGGAAGGCAGATTCGTCTTTCGGGAATTTTGGCCACATCGATTCTCGGGGTCCTCCCCATGATATGGTGGAAAGGGAGTCAGCTGACATCCATGGGGAACAGCCAATTTGGGAATTCAGGGCACGTTTTTGGTTCACGTGAGTTTGGCTGGCACCCTCCTCGGCTGCGGCACATTATGGAGGGGCTTGAGACTTTCGGAGGATGGTTTGTTCCTCTGCCAGCAGATTCTGTTTATCTCTTTTTGGTTGGCTGCTTAGTCGTATGTGTCGGCACCGTGTTCATGCGGGGATGTGGTCGGGGCGAGAAAGAGATTGCCCGATTCTGGAAGATTTTTTGTGGAATATACCTTGGTGTTATTCTCTTGAGTAAATCTTTTTTTGACGCCGAGATACCTTTCAATGATAGGATCCTGTGCCCTATTTTGATTGCTGTGCTTGCTTTGATTTCAAACGGCACAAATGCCTGTTCTTGGAAAAAGAGGTGGACTCTCGTAGCGATGCTTGGACTAGTCGTGATGGCGTGTGTGGAGAGTCCCCTATTTCACCAGGAATCTTGGAATCGAGCGCTTTTTTATGCCGGTAGTCAATGGCAAAGTTCCCCAACTATGGCGGCGGTGGCGACACTAGCGGCAGATAAGAAGATAGCAAGCAATGCTCCGGAAGCTATCCAGCTTTTGGCAGATCGATATGCGCGTAAGCTTCCGTCGATGGTTCAAGCAGGGTCTCGAAAACCCAATGACGATTTTGGAGTTCAGTTCATGGAACTTATTGAGTATCTTGAAGATGGATATATTGCCTACTTTTACGCGGTTCGATGGCGCTCTTACCTTCCAAACGAAGAACAGCTTCGTGCTATCAATATCGGGAGTGACCGCATACTGGCGCCGATGTGGATGGGAGATGACGGGGTGATATTTCAAATTCGATCGAAGCGGAATGGGAAGTGAAAAATATTTCAAAGCAATGAGCCATCGAAAGCCTCAATAGGGAGAGTTTCGCTAAGCGTAAAGTGGCCGCGAGCATCTTTGGTAATGGTACCCGCCGCAACGTGGGGGTCGTGTTGAAATACCACGATATGTTGGCGTTCCACGCAGTTTTTTAGAAAAGTTTCCTTATCTTTGAGGAGCGTTTCGGTGCACATGTCGTATCCCATGTGAAAAGGCAACGGAATATGATGAGACGTGGGCATCATATCCGTGGGAAATACTACAGAGCGGTCGGGGCCCTTTACTTCCACCCATTGTTGTCCGCGAGTGTGGCCATGAACCTGATGAACCCAAATATCGGGATAAATTTCCTGAGAGCCTCTGAGAAGACGCAGTTTGCCTTGAGATAACACTTCTACATTTTCTTTTATATAACTGGCACGTTCGCGCACATTTGGCGAAGAAGCATTTTTATAATTATCGTCCTGGAGGTGCACAGTTGCATCCGGATAGGTAAGAGAAAGTGCTCCATTTTTCATATAAGAAATACCGCCGGCATGGTCGAAATGGAGGTGGGTCAAAATGATGTCGGTAACCCCGCATTCACGCACGAAGCGAGAAGTAAGAGGGGAGTTCTCTATGGCGAATATTTTTTTTGACTTATCGTCCCATTTCTCACCCAAGCCGACATCGACGAGGAAGATCGTGTCGCCATCCCGAATGACCAGGGATCTGGTTGCGAGCCGGATGCCGTTCTCTTCGTCGGCGGCAATGCGCTTGGCCCACAGGTTCTTTGGAACTGCTCCAAACATAGCGCCTCCATCGAGACGGAAAAAGCCAAAGTTAAAAAGTGAAATTTCAAATCTTCCGAACTTCATTCGATGGCAACCTCCTTTGGCAAGCGAAAGAGACGTTCAGCGTTTGAGGTGGTGACCCGCGCCAACTCTTCTAGCGAGACGTCTTTAATACGCGCAATGCACTCCGCGGTCTTGAGCATAAAGGCGCTCTCGCATCGCTTCCCACGAAAGGGTTCGGGCGCGAGGAAAGGCGCGTCGGTTTCCAGCATCATTTGGGAAAGCGGAATTTCTTTGACGATAGTTCGGAGAGTATCGGCTTTCTTAAAGGTAACTGTTCCCGGAAAAGAAACAAGAAAGTTTATTTCCAATAATTGTCGGGCGAACGCAGTGTCCTCCGCATAGCAGTGGAAGACCCCTCCGACCTTATGGGCCCCATGAGCCTTCAGTAGATTCAGGCAGTCCTGACCGGCAGAGCGGGAGTGGATAACGAGGGGCAGCGAGCAGTCCTTGGCAAGCTCAATCTGGTGAATAAACCACCGCTCTTGCGCGTCCCGTGGGGCGTAATCTCTATAAAAATCGAGACCAGTCTCGCCAATAGCGACTACCTTCGAGTGCTTGGCGAGGGAAGGAAGTAGTGAAGAAGTAAATTCAAGCGAGGCGTCGTTGGGGTGTATCCCGACAGTTGCAAACACAGAGTTGTACTTCTCCGCGGCTGCTATCGCCGCAGAAGCGGACTCGATACCGTATCCTGCCCCAATGGCAATAATTCGCGTTACTCCGATATCACGGGCGCGCGAAACTATTTCGGGGCGATCCGAATCGAATTCACGTGCCCCTAAGTGGGAATGGGTGTCAACGAGCGAGACAATCGCCATTTAAGAAAGCTACTCTATTTGCCGCAAAATTCAATACATGACCTGCATCACGGCTGCTGTGCGTGGCATGCCTTGAAAGAATGAGAGAAAAAGCTATACTCGCAGCCGATCAAAATACAGGCATTAGTCCGTCAGTCCCATAGTGACGAGCGGCGGTGTCTATTTTTTTTGGGGTCTATATTTTTTGTGGTCTGCTTTTTTGTGTAGTGGACAGAGAATGTCGCTGAAAGGTTTTGTCCCCGTTTTTCTATGATAAAGGTCGCCGGTGCAGCAAGCATCTTCATAGCACTTTTTGCGGGCGCGCTCATGGGGCTGAGCGGGTACACCTTTCGCTATGCCGAGGGGCTTTCTTACCTTTCCAATGACCCGCAAGCCTGCCGCAATTGCCATATCATGAATGACGAATATGACTCGTGGCGTAAGGGGCCGCATCACGCGGTAGCCTCGTGCAATGATTGCCATGTGCCGCATGAGTTCTTCTCTAAGTATTATGCTAAAGCGGAGAACGGGTATCACCATTCAACTGCATTCACCCTGCAGGATTTTCACGAGCCAATCCTGATAAAACAGAAAAACAGCCAGATATTGCAGGAGAATTGTTTAAAGTGCCACGGTGATTTTGTGCATGAAATAGTGAAAGGAAGCAGCACCGCAGAGGATGCTGTTCGGTGTGTGCACTGTCACCGCGGTGTGGGACATGGCGCAACGAGATAATGGAGGGATGACATGAAAGGATCGGGCCAACAAACGCAGTGGAAGACTCTGACAATAGTATTTCTTTTTGGGGCGATACTCCTCGGTACACTCACTGCGCTACTAGTCAATATTTTTGAAAGAAAACAAGAGGCTCGGGAAACGTATGTCCGCATTGCCGATGTCGACGAGGATACTGTTGATGCGGCTGAGTGGGGTAAAAACTGGCCTCGACAATATGATGGTTACCGGCGAACTGGGGAACCGACACGGACGAAGTACGGCGGGGGAGTAGGTTCAGAGAGTTCGATACCCGATCAAAAAGCCGCTAAAGATCCGTGGTTGAAACGGATTTTTGCCGGGTATTTGTTCGCTGTCGATTATCGGGATCGGCGCGGCCACGCTTTCATGCTGGAGGATCAGGAGAATACCAAGCGTAATGTGCCATCCGAAGGAAAACAGTCTGGCAATTGTTTGCATTGTCATGCTTCTGTTATGCCGCTCTATCGAAGTCTCGGCACCGAGGCTCTTCCATCAGCGACCCCCGCGGAGCAACTCCAGAAAGGCCTTGAACTGGTTGGCGCAATGAGTTACTGGGATGCCCATGACAAACTTGGAAAACTCTCCAAGGTTGGCGGGGTTAGCGGCAAACCCCATCCGGTTTCTTGTGTTGACTGCCACAACCCCGACTCCATGGAGCTTCGGGTAACCCGTCCCGGGTTTATCAATGGTATCCAAGCTTTTGCAGCGAGTAGTGCGTCGGCTGCGCATCTTCCGAGTATCGAGCGTTGGCGAGCTGGTCCTCGAACAAAACCTTATGACCCAAATGTAGACGGCATGCGACAGGAAATGCGGTCGTATGTTTGCGCGCAGTGTCATGTAGAGTACTTTTGTGGCAAGGGAGCGACTATCTATTTTCCGTGGGACAAGGGGCTGGCAGTGGAGCAGATAGAAGCAAGCTATAACAATCGAGAGTTTCCAAAGGGAAAGCGCTTCAAGGATTGGACTCATGCGGAAACCGGGCTAGAAATGATCAAGGCGCAACATCCCGAATTTGAAGTATGGAGCCAGGGTATTCATGCCCGAAGCGGGGTTGCGTGCGCAGATTGTCATATGCCCTATAAGAGAGAAGGGGCGCTCAAGATATCTGAGCACTGGGTTAAGAGTCCGCTGCTCATGATTAATAGGTCGTGTCAGACTTGTCATCCGTTGTCAGAAACTGAGCTTCAGTCACGGGTAGAAACCATTCAAGACAGGCACTACGCGCTCCTCAAGCGTGCTGGAGAAGCGGCGGTGGCCATGATTGAGGCTATTAATGCGGTGCGAAAACCCTATACAGAGCGGGATCGCGCCGCTGCTACGGCATCTGCGCGGGAAAAGATATCGTCGGATGCCTCTCTCAATGCTTTGGGGGAAGCAGAACGCGAAGCGAAGCTTCAGGCGGAAACAAAGAGCGCACTTCAGGCGCTTTGGACCAAGGAGGTGCAAGGCAACCCTCAGTTGCTTAAGCTGGAAGAATTACAGCGCTCGGCGCAGTGGCGCCTCGATTATGTTGCGGCCGAAAATTCCATGGGATTTCATGCGCCCCAGGAATTGGCCCGTATTCTGGGAGAGTCTATCGATATGTCTCGTCAGGCGCAGGTGTTGGCGGTTTCGATGGCAAAAAATGAAGGAGAAAAGTAACTCCCTTACGCCCGTATATCCGCGAGCATAGAGATCAGAGATATCCGAGACTCTTCAATTGCTCAACTTCTTGAGGGGTTGTCTCGGAAGATGTTGAAGCGTCGGAGGAGGGAGGCGGAGCTTCGCTCCTGCGGTTGTGAAACT
>CAZPBV010000121.1:0-235 GCA_964584675.1 uncultured Bdellovibrionales bacterium | reverse complement strand
TCTTTCTGCAGGTCAAGAAAGATGCCCTTATTTTGATTGCTCATGTCCTTCTTTTCATCGGGGTCTGTTTTGAGATCAAAAAGCCCGTATTGCCCGGTGGCCTTATCGCGAATCAATTTCGTGTTATTGCGAACGATGGCTACCTTCGATGTATCAATAGCCTCCGATTTAAAGTCAACTTCCACGAAAAGATCGCGCTGGGGAGGCTCTTTGCTTGGCGAGGAAAGGTAGGGGA
>CAZPBV010000120.1:9194-9735 GCA_964584675.1 uncultured Bdellovibrionales bacterium | reverse complement strand
AATTTGGAGCGACTGAAAAACCGCCAGGGATGGCGGTTTTGAAGCAGTTCCCTAGGAGAGTGGCCCCATTTTGGGGTCACTCTCCTAGGGAACGCGCAAATGCGCACGCTTTTTCCAGATCTTCCGGCGTGTCGACCTCTATAGACGGCGAAACGACGTGTAGCGGAAGAATTTCAACGTGAATGTCGATGCCGTTTTCAAGCGCACGTAACTGTTCAAGGCGTTCTCTCATCTCCAGAGCAGACGGAGGCAAGCTTGTAAAGTGGCGAAGAGTATCGGTCCTGTAAACGTATAGCCCCAGATGCTTGAGACCGAGGTTACTGTCTTCACCGGGCGAAGCACTAAACGGAATAGGGGAACGGGAAAAATACAAAGCCTTGGACGATTGGCTACAGACAACTTTAACCACTGACGGCTTCAGAAATTCGCTTCTATCCGAGATCGGTGTTGCAACTGTCCCTATTCCCTGTAAGAGGTTCGCTGCTAAGAATCCGGATGTGGCGCGATCAATGGCGGCTGGTTGAATAAAAGGGAGATCTCC
>CAZPBV010000120.1:4757-9184 GCA_964584675.1 uncultured Bdellovibrionales bacterium | reverse complement strand
TCCGACCCTCATGCTCTAAACGCGAGATCACTTCGGCGATTCGATCGGAACCGCTGGCGTGCGATTCCTTGGTCATCATGACTTCGGCTCCGAACTTTTGAGCGGCCTCCTGAATTTGAGAACTGTCAGTTGCAATCAGCACTTTCGACAGATTCCGAGCCTTACACGCCTGTTCCCAGACGCGTTGCACGAGAGTCTTGCCGTGAATAACAGCTAGCGGTTTACTGGGCAGACGAGTGCTGCCATGCCGGGCGGGAATGACACCGAGACATGAGGCTGCCGCGGGGCTCTCAAATGAGCGGCTACCAACTTTGAGCGAGCTTTCGTCACCATTTGTCATTGTCTTTGTCGCGCCACAAAAACACGTTGACGACGGGATCCGGATTGTAGAGCCATAAAGAGATGCCCTCGAAATAACATAAACCAGTTTGCCAGCGCCACCCCCAGCAGGGTGACCCCGAGAGCAGCGATCTCCGAGGAGGCCCGTAACAGGAGTGCCGGTGACGTGACTACCATCAGCACCGGAAGGAGGGGATGTGTTTGCGAAAGAACTAAGCTTACTACATCGAGAGAGCTCAAAAGCCACGGAAAAATAATCAGCGCAAAGGGGAGGTACCACTCAATCCAATTTCTTATGGTGAATGATGCCGATTCCTGGAGCGCGGGAATACTCTCCATGCGGTTAATATAAATTACTTCGGGAAGGGCATTAAAAAGGATCACAATGCCCAGCCGCACAAAGCTCACCATCATTGAATTTCCCGATGGAATGGCAGAGAGGCCCACCACATATTCAACCATCCATATAATGAAGGATACGCTGATGAGGGAGAAAAACATGCTTGTGTCAAATTCTTTGAAATTATGGGCTTTCAGTTTTTCTCGCTGTATCGTCCGCGCGATCCAGGAATAGTACATGGTTAAAAAAGCGATTTCGACTAAGCCAAGAATCATGCCGCCTGCCATGCCGAACGGAAACAGGAGCTGGGCAGCAAATTGGAACACCAAGTAAGCTAAGACCGACGCCACCAACAAGAGCCAATTCTTCTTAAGCCCCTGCGCCGCCTTGACGGCGCAGTCGACGTACATTGCAATTGTGGCGCTTACCACGAGAGGGAAGTTGTTCATGACTCGATGCCATCCTCTGACAGGTCTGAGTGACGGGACCTCAACGATCCTTTCGAAGCAGAATCCCCAGGGCGCCTTCGGCGCCGCCTTCTTGACGGTCGGTTGTGAAATTCCGCGGGCTCGGCACCCCCGCGTGAGCGCGGGCTGGTGTTGCGAATGACACGAATAACTGCCTCGTCTACTTCGGCGATTTCAAGAAAAGACACGAGTTCCGCGAGGCAATCTTTGCGAAAGAGCCGCGACGTTTTAACTTTTTCAATTGGTTGAGTTGCCGAGTAGTGCCAGTACACCAGAATAGATTCAATTTTTTCTCTATCACGTCGCGGAACCGCCAGGCGAGAAAACCGCGAGCGCACAAATCGCACCAACTCTTCAGCCTCATCTTGGAAACTGCGAAAAGAACTCTCTGCCCCGAAACTTGAACTTGAACCGATAGCTGGCATCGTGGCACGACTTCCATCTAAAAAGCTTCCGAGACAGAGGAGCGCCAGTGTAGTGGCGGAAGCGGGGGCTTTGCCCTGAAAGCTTAGTTCGTCAACTTTCCTCAGGAGATGCGAGAAATGGCTTCGATCCTCAAATACTGATGCGTAGTGAGATAAAAGCTCCGGTAGAATATATTCAACAAGCTCGGTTTTGGTAAGCATCCGCAGGATAGGCAAGAAATACCCTGAACACATATCCTTCTTGAGTTCTTCAAAGATACGCATTGGAGGACTATCCTGAATCAGGTGACGATTGCGCGAAATTGCCGCTACACACTCAGGGTCCACGTTGAAGCGAGCTTTGACGGCATGTCGAACCACCCGCAGCATGCGCACAGGATCTTCCTGAAAACGCTGGTCTGGCTGGCCAATAACACGGATAATGCGATCTTGCAGATCTTGCATGCCGCCGACATAGTCGATGATCGAAAAGCTGGAAATGTCGTAAAAAAGTCCGTTAATGGTCAAATCTCGCCGCAGGGCGTCGGTAGCCTCGGTCCCGTATTTGTTGTCGCCTATAAATCGCGGTGTTTCGGACTCGGACGCTCCTTCTGCATCTTCGGCGGACTCTTCCTCAGCTGTCTCCAGCGGATCGCTAAAGTCACGAAAAGTTGAAACCTCAATAATCTTTCCATTTCCGAAGAAAACGTGAGCGAGCTTAAAGCGTCGTCCAATGATACGGCTGTTACGGAATAGGCTTTTTATGCGTCGAGGGGTGGCATCGGTGGCAATGTCAAAATCTTTCGGCTGTTTGCCGAGGAGCAAATCACGCACACCGCCGCCCACCAGATACGCCTTATAACCGCTGTTCAAGAGGCGATACATAATCTTAAGCGCATCGGGATCAATCTGAGACCGAGATATCGTGTGCTGGTCGCGAGGGTAAATGTCCGGCTCTGAATTATTCATTGGCATTAAAAACCTGGTTGAGATTAACGGCTTATAGGACTCCCAGTCAATCTGAAGACCATCGCGCGCGGTAGAGATACAGGAGTACGCATAATTCGCATGAAATTCAGCAATTTGCTTACTCAAGTTTACCGGCCCCGTCGTCGATCTCCAAAAGCAGAACGGTGAGTGTGTGGAACCTGTTCGCCCCTAGAAGACAATAGGTCTTCTTCCTGTTCCTTGCCCCCGCAACTCCAAAAATGAGGAGGACCCGGTTATGGCACGAGCGGTATATCAGCATGAATTGCAAGATCCTGATTTCTCGTGGCTAGTGAACCGCTTCCAAGAGCTCAATCCGCAGTACCTTCTGGTGGAGTCAAGTGTGCAGCCTTTGGTATTTGTTTTGCGCGAACCTCCCGTTGCGGAGAGCGCTGCAGGGCATTCTTTGCCGACCGTTCCCCCGCCTTCCGAAGCCTTACCCCTCGCAAAGAGGGGGTAGTGAAGGCGAGCCATTTCTGGGCTCGCCCTACGAGCGATGACCTAACTCCCTCATGATCTTGGCGAGACCGTCCTCGACGATCTTTTGGTATTCTCCTAACAGGGCCTCGTTTTGAGCTTCAAAGCGAAGCACGAGCACCGGCTGCGTATTCGATGCCCGCAGCAAGCCCCAACCCTTTTCAAAATTAATACGGACCCCGTCCGTGGTGTCTACATTATAGTTGGCAAACACCTCCCTTGCTCGGGTTGGCACTTGGAATTTGATTTCTTCCGGGCAATCAACGCGAATTTCGGGGGTCGAGACCGCAGAGGGCAGGTCTGAAAGCAGCGTCGATACCGGGCTTTTTGTCTTACTAATAATTTCAGCGAAGCGGAGAGATGCATAAATGGCGTCGTCAAATCCAAAATAGCGATGCTTGAAAAAGATGTGACCGCTCATTTCGCCAGCCAATTCAGCACCGGTTTCTTTCAGCTTTCCCTTGATGAGGGAGTGCCCGGTCTTCCACATAATTGGATTGGCGCCGCGGTGAGCGAGGTCGTCAAAGAGCCGCTGCGAACATTTGACATCTCCAATCACCGTGGCGTGCGGAACAGATGTCAGGATATCGCGGGCATATATCAATAGCAGCATATCGCCAAACAGGACCTCACCGCGTTCGTCCACGATACCGATTCGATCAGCGTCTCCGTCCCAGCCTATACCGAAGTCGGCTCCCTGGGCCCGAACGGTCTTAATCAGGTCCTCAATGTTCTCAAGTACTGTGGGGTCGGGATGGTGATTTGGAAACCTGCCATCCGGCTCGCAGTAAAGCTCAATTATTTCGACTCCCAGGGCGCGTAAGGCGGCCGGACCTACCATGCCGCCAACCCCATTACCGGCATCAACCACTACCTTGAGTTTTCGGGGCCCCATGTGCGGACGGCAGTTTGCTATTAGCGAGTCTTGATACTCGGCAAGAATAGGTAACTCGCGTATAGCCCCACGCTGGTCTGCGGCTTCGGGCGCTGCCCTGGCGATTTTAAGAACTCGATCTTTAAGATCCTGAATTTGGGCTCCGGATAATGTTTGCGTGCCCAGACACAGTTTGAAACCGTTCATATCGCTTGGGTTATGGCTGCCGGTGACCTGAATACCGCCACCTAAATTACGGTGAAAAATGGAAAAATATAACTGCGGCGTGGGCCCCATCCCAACCAGTTGAACAGTTACCCCGCCGTCTGCGATTCCTTTGCCGAGAGAGCGGGCATAGCCGGGAGAGCTCGGGCGGCAATCCCAACCAATAGCAATTTCCTTCTTCCCGCTCTCAACACATAGTTCCGCGTATGCGCGACCGAGGATGTATGCGAAAGGCTCGCTTAAATCCGTATCAACATAGCCTCTAATGTCGTATTCCCTGAAGATGCGAGAGTTTATCTGCATAGGTGCTCCAT